>JAQVOZ010000180.1 GCA_028702365.1 Candidatus Omnitrophota bacterium
AAACTCTATAGGAAAATTTCTCTGTTCCTTGCCGGCATAAGAAGTATCCAAGTCTATATCATCAAAAAAAGGAAGTATCCTCAAACCATCAGCCGGGTTTAAAACTTTTTTGGCGCTAAATGAGTACTGCAAAGATGAATCTTTGTCGAAATTATCAACATTTCCGGCGCTATAGTCTATGAGTTTGGAAAACGGGCTTATTTGAACCATCCTTTTTTGGATATCAGCTTTTATGACATCGGGATGGGTATATTTTAAATAGTACCGCTGAAAAGCAGCAAGAAACCCGCTAGCTGTAACTTTTCTGTTAATTATAGCGTCTTCGTTTTTGTCTATATCTATTTGCAGTTCATAAGTCACGCTATTTGCGTCAAGAATGGGCGTTGTAACAATTTCATATTTATCATCCAAAACCACAAGAACGTTTCTCTCTTGGTCGCCAAGCGGAATATCGGCGAAACTTACGGTGGAAGCTGTCGCATCCATAAAAATCAATTTTCCTTCATACGAAAGAACAGCTATTGCGTGGTCAAAATTAACACTGGGAAAATCTTTTTGTATCTGATAAATTCCTCTTGTTGGGATAAGTACAGGATACGCCTTAAGCCCAGCTTCTTTCATCATTGCAACTAAAAGTATGGCTTTATCCTTGCAATCGCCGTAGCGATTTACGAAAATATCGTTTGCATAATGCGGCTCGTAACCGCTCTCGCCGTATTCAACAGCTACATATCGCACATTACGAGAGCAGAAATCATATATTCTTTTTGCCTTTTCGTAGTCATCCTTTGCGCCTTTTATGAGCAGCGCCGTAAAGTCCTTTACTTCTTTATTCAAAACTATTTTGTCTTTATAAAGGCCATACCACCATTTATAAATTTCTTCCCAACTTGAAAAATTAGAAATGCTGATTGCCGGATTTATGATAGAAATTGAAGGCATAGGCTCTTCCGGGATAATCGGGCTTATATCCTTAAACTTCCATGAATAGATAACCGATTTTTCTGTTTCTTCTTTGGTTGGGTTTAAATTTATTCCTTTGCTGTATGCTTCATTGAAAAATTTCAAATTTACCTTATCCTTCTTGGGCACGGTAAGCTTAAAATTAGCCCTTGCCAGCGGGAAAGCTTCCCGCAGGCGGTATATAAAACTGAACTTATTGTTTGTGATTAATTTCGAAGAATAAATTTTTAATTTATATTCTATGATTGAACCGATATCAACTGATGGCATGGAAATTATAAGAGCCTTTGCGTTGCTGTAAAGAGGAAAATTAAGATATTTGGTAACATCTCTTATGTTTTCGGCTCCGGCGTAAACGACTTTTCCAGAAGGCGTGATTGTTCTTGCATATTCGAGCTCAACTCTTTCATAAGTTGAATCATAACCAACTTCTACTTCCGCAAGGTCTTTGCCTTTTTCTTTAAGAACTTTTTCAACGACATGAACGCTGGATACAGAAGTATTATCCTCGCTTATCTCATTTTCTTCATCTACAAGAAGGGCCACAGCCTCTTCTTTGTCTATAGTTGAAAGGAATTTTTCTTCCTCATTAAGAAGCGTAGTTAGAAATTGCGGTATGCCTTCTTCCACATTAATTCCTATCTTCGAAATACGCTGCTTGGCCTGCACCTCAAATTGCCCTTTAACCTTTCTATATATCGTAACTGCCTTTGGATAAAGATTTTTTGCCTCAAGCGTTACTGCATAAAGATACATGTATTCGTTATCATCCATCTCCCCAACCTGATCAAAAACCGTAAGAGCAGGCGAATATTCTTTAAGGTTTGCATATGCTTTAGCAAGTAATATTTTTGCTTTTGCACCGGTTTCATTTTTAAGCAGAGTTGTTGCTTTGTTAAAATCTTTAAAATCATAATAGATTTGTGCTAATTTCATGCGTAGCTCAGTATCTTTTGGATTGCTGCCTATAAGGCTTTCGTAGTGTTTAGTTTCTTTTTGATAAATTTCATATAATTTATCCGGCTCATATTTGCAGCCGCAGGCAAGGATAAACAAAAACAGCAAAAATAAAGTACGGTAATTTTGCATAAGAATTTTTTTTGTTATTTTCATATTCTTTTTACTTGGAACTTGTATCTGGAAGAGCCTGCAAATTATAAACTACGCGATTTTTGCAAGAATATCTTTGACTGGCTGGCCTTTTTTAATACCTAACCTCGCTGCGGCAGAAGTACACGAATGGACACTTGCGCGAAAAGCATCGTTTAGGGAACTAACCCCTACGATTTTTACGGCAACGTCATCGAATTTTTCAGCAACCTTCAAATTAAGATATCCGCACATCACATAACCATGTTTACCGCGCAGGACAATCAGTTTTTTTTTCTGAAGCGGCACAAGTAATGCTGTAATATATTTTTTTCCCGCTTTAATCTTTTTAAGAGTAGCGCGCATGATTTATAATTTATTCAGAAATCGTTCTATTCTTATTATTGCTTCCCTAAGATTATCCAGCGTATTTGCGTAAGAGATTCTGACATATGAATCGTATTCTTTGCCAAAAGCTGTGCCCGGCACCAAAGCGACTTTTTCTTCAAACAGCAGACGCTTTGCAAAATCAAGGGAACTTATTTTAAAGTTTTTTATTGAAGGAAAGCAATAAAACGCCCCTGCAGGCATAGGCATATTCATCCCTAACCTGTTTAATTCCTTAACGATAAAGTTTCTGCGCCTCTTATATTCATTGCGCATCTCTAAAACGTCTTTCTGCGCTTTTAAAGCCTCTACTGCAGCGACTTGCGAAATAATCGGCGCACACATCATCGCAAAAGAATGAATCTTTGTCATCGCCTCAATGATTTGTTTATTCGCGCAGGCATAACCCAACCTAAATCCGGTCATCGCATAAGCTTTTGAAAAGCCGTTTAAAAGAATTGTCCTCTCCCTGGCTTTTTCATCAAGCGCCGGGAAAGATTTTGTTTTTCCTTCATAAGTAAGCTCATCATAAACTTCATCGCTGATAACGATTGTGTCCTTGTTTTTAATTTGTTCCCAAATTCTATAAAGTTCTTTCGCGTCATAAAAAGTGCCTGTCGGATTAGAGGGATTATTCAGAATAATCGCTTTGGGATTTGTTTTAAGCGCTTCTTTCAATTTCTTAATGTCTACTTTAAAATTATTTTTCTGCGTGGTTGGGACATAAATCACGCCTCCGCCGGCGATTTCTACCAGCGCCGGATAAGCGACAAAATGCGGGCTGATAACAATAACTTTATCGCCTTTAGAAATAATGGAACGAATAGCTAAATCAAGGCCTTCGCTAACCCCTACGGTAATTAAAATTTCTTCCTCCGGGTTATATTTTAAAGAGTGCCGTTTTTCCATAAAATTAGAAACCGCTTCCCTTAAAACAAAAAGGCCTTTGTTGGAGGTATAAGAAGTCATTCCCTCTTCAAGCGCAG
>JAQVOZ010000015.1 GCA_028702365.1 Candidatus Omnitrophota bacterium
GCTCCGCCGCCGCCGATATCGCCGGTACGCGGCCGCGCAATTGTATCAAGTTCATCTATGAAAATAATGCAACCGCCATGTATCTCTGCCAATGACCTGGCATTCTTAAACATGCTCTTTAGCATGCTTGCGCCAAGGCCTACAAATATTCCGATAAATTCACTTCCTACGGCCGATAAGAAAGGGAGGCCAGTTTCCGTAGCAATTGCTTTTGCCAGATAAGTCTTTCCGCATCCAGGGGGACCTACCATAAGAATACCTTTAATTATCTGTCCGCCAACGCTTTTTAATTTGGCCCTGTCTTTAACCAAGCTTATTACTTCCCATACTTCCCTTTTTACATATTCCATTCCTACAACATCTGTCCAGCGGATATTAACTTCTTCCGGACGCACTTTTTTCTGGCCCATTCTCGCAAAGCCTCCGCCAAAAACAAAGTATATCCATATAAAAGTGCTTATAGCTGCCGATATGGAGCCCACAACGAGATAGAGGAATATCTGGGAAGGCATTTGCGACCATAACCATTTTCTATAAAAAGATTCGATAGTAGCAAAATGGTACAAACCAACGCCGACAACAATAAAAAGAAGAATAACTGCGATGGCCCCAACGGTAATCAACAACACCTTTATCCAGTGCAGTTTTAAATATATTTTAATTTTTTTATTCATAAATTACCCATATATATGATATTTCTTTAGAGATAACATATATTCGTTACTTTGTCAAAATCATGCGCTAAGCCCGTTTTCGCTGGCGGCTTAGGCAAATTTCCTCAAAAAAATGATATCAACTTTTATTTCAAGTATAATGATATTATCATAGAAGGTATCTCTTGGCAAGAAAATAGCAGGATTTAATAAACTATTGATTTCAGGTCGAAATAATATATAATAATGGCTTATGAATAGCGCAATTTTATTGATTTCCTGCCCCGACAAGAAGGGCATCACTGCCCAGGTTTCCGCCTTTATCTACGAAAATAACGGTAATATCGAACACGCTGACCAGCATATCGACAACCAGACTAATACTTTTTTCATGCGTATAGAATGGGCGTCAAAAAACTTTAGCATTAAAAATGAAAATATCGCAAAAGAATTTTCTACCCTGGCAAAAAAGTTTAACATGCATTATTCTTTAAGCTTTAGCGAAGATGTGCCGCGTGTCGCAATTTTTGCTTCACGCGATCTCAACTGTCTTTACGACCTTCTGCTGCGCCACAGAGAAGGGCAACTGCGCTGTAAAATACCTCTTGTAATAAGCAACCATGGTAACGCGCAAAGAACAGTAAAAGACTTTGACATAAAGTTCTTTGAATTTCCGGTTACTAAAAAAAACAAAACGCGGGTTGAAAGTAAAACAGCTGACTTGCTCATTAAAGAAAAAATAGACCTAATTGTTTTAGCCAGATACGGCCAAATACTTACAAGAAAATTTTTGGATAAATTTCCTAACCGAATAATAAATATACACCATTCATTTTTGCCGGCATTCGTCGGAGAAGACCCATATGGCCAGGCATACCGCAGAGGAGTAAAAATAATAGGCGCAACCAGCCATTACGTAACCGAAGAACTCGATGCAGGTCCGATAATTGAGCAGGACACCGCAAGGATAAACCACAGAGATACAATCGGCGATTTAAAGATAAAAGGCCGGGATTTGGAAAAAATTGTTTTAAGCAGGGCTGTGCGTTGGCATCTGGAAAGAAAAATATTAGTATACAACAATAAAACTGTAGTTTTCGATTAAACCTCAAATATACACTCATTTTTTGTTTGCATTAAGCTAAAAAATATGTTAAAGTATAGGTCTTTTCGACAAAGCAAATTTTCCCTGTGAGAGGAGGAGAAAAAATGATAAACCCAAAAAATGCTGCATGGATTTTGATTTTAAGTATTTTAATCGGCGGCTGCGCCCCTCAAAAACCTAAAGAGAATAAAATCGTCGTTTGGCACTGGTTAAATGACCGCAAGGACGCCCTCAATAAGCTTGCTGCTGATTACAAAACAAAAACCGGAATAGAAGTTGAATTTAAATTATTTTCGCCGGCAGATATATATTCGCAAAAAGTTATAGCTGCGGCACGCGCAGGAAACCTGCCCGATATCTTCGGCATTTTAGGGGAAAAACGCACTCTTGGTTCATTCGTCAAGGCCGGGCACATCTTAAACCTTGCCCCTTACATGCAGGCAAATGGCAGCGAATGGAAAGAAAGATTTTATCCCAAAACTTTAGAAGTTGTTACGTTCAAACCGAATAATACCTTTAATGCCCCCGAAGGCATTTACGGCGCCCCCATAGATACGACAGTTATAAACTTTGTATATAATAAATCGCTATTTAAAGAAGCAGGGCTAAACCCGCAAAATCCCCCTAAAACTTTCGATGAATTTATGGACTATGCCAAAAAAATAAAAGCAAAAACGAATACGAACGGATTTGTATGCGGCTGGGGAGAAGGCTGGCTTCTCGACTGCCTTGCAACCGAATGGGCGATAAACCTGATGGGTGAAGATAAATTTTTTAAAACAATAAAAGGCGACGTCGCCTACACGGATAAGGATTGGATAGAAGTTTTTTCATATTTTTCTAAAATGCGCGACTCGGGCCTGCTTGCTCAGAATATAACAACAATGATAAATAAAGAATCAGAGGACGCTTTTTCCAAAAACCAGGCAGCTTTTTCGTTTAACGGGAGCTGGGCAGTTAATGTTTACAGGCAGCTGGGTGCGAATTTGGATTATGGATTCTTCCCGCTTCCAAAAATTTCCAATAATTTTCCCGTTAAAGTGTGGGGCGGAGCAGGTTCATCATTTATGGTAAACGCCCATAGCGCAAACCGCGAAGAGGCAGTAAAATTCCTAAACTGGCTGACCGAAAAAGAGCAACAGAAATTTCTCATAGAACAAACCAATAATCTTCCGGCAATAAAAGGCTGCGAGGAAGCGCTTTCTCCCATATTAAAAACACTGCTTGAAAGCCTGACAATATTAACCCATCCAAACACATGGCCTTACAATGAAGACTCAAGAGTGATAGAGGTCATGGATAAAGGCCTGCAGCAGATTGTTATGGGGCTTAAAACTCCGGAAGAAGTTGCAAAAGATATTCAGGAAGTTAAAAGTCGCGTTTTAAACAAATAGGTTCATGTAGCTTAAGTTTACTTACAGCATGAATAGCAACAACAATACCTTCACAGACAAATTTAAAAACTTTTCTTTTGTCCTGCCGGCTTTTTTGATTTTTTCTGTTTTTTATATCTATCCGTTTATTTATACCTTTATTTTAAGTTTTCATCGCGGAGATGCCATATCCGGCTTAGAGTTTGTAGGCTGGGCTAATTTCAAAGAAGTCCTGATTTACGACAAAGACTGGTGGCGCTCAATGTATAATGGGGGATTTATCACTTTTTGGGCACTTACTTTTCAAAACATACTTGCATTTTGCCTTGCTATGGGCGTAGACAGGGCAACCAGAACGGGTAAAATATACCGTGTAATATTTTTTATATTGCCGGTACTTTCGGAAATCATCATCGGGCTCTTAATGCGCGAAATTCTCATCTCTAACCCGGGGATTTTAAATCAGTGGCTCAAGAATATCGGCCTGGGATTCATTGCCAATAACTGGCTTGGCAATAACAAAGTATTGCTTACAACCGCACTTGTCCATTGCTGGAAAGGCTTTGGCTGGGCATTTGTAATTTTGCTTGCGGGCCTACAAACCATACCGGAACAGCTTTATGAAGCCGCCCGCATAGACGGAGCAAATGCGTGGCAGACTTTTCGGAAAGTCACATTACCGCTCCTAACACCTGTAATTGCCATGGTTCTCGTGCTTACTATACTGGGCACCATGCAGGCATTTGCAATGATTCTTGCGCTAACCAGGGGCGCAGGCGGGCTTACAGAAGTGCCGGTTATGAGAATTTACAACCATTTGCGCGGCAGCCAGGTAGGGCTTGCCTGCGCGGAAGGCGTTGTTCTTGGAATTATGCTTATAGCTATTTCTTTTGCAATGTTATACGTCTCAAAAAGGATACGGAGGCGCTGGGGTGTATTACCGAGCTAAAAAAATCGTTATATTAATTCTGCTGCATGCGTTTTTATTAAGTGTAGCCTTAAGCTGCATCTATCCGCTCATATGGATGCTTAACGTATCCGTAAAAACTGAAGACCAATTCCGTTCGGATTATGGAATGAAGTTAAGCGTAAAACCCGATTTCAATAATTACAAAACAGTAATTTTCGAAGGAAAATTAGGCTCCTATTTTATAAACAGTATTTTTTACACCTTTATTACAGTATTTTTCATTGTAATAATTTCTTCTCTGGCTGCTTATGCATTCGCACGGCTTAATTTCCCGGGAAAGAACGCGATTTTTTTTATGTTTCTTGCTGCAATGATGATACCCTTGCCTGCGGGATTTGTACCGATTTATATATTATTAAATAAGTTTTTTATATTTTTCAACACAACGTTTCCGTTTTTGCAGAAATGGGCCATTGCAGAACGTAGCGGCTACGTTGCTGCTATGACTAATATGGGGCTTTCTTTAAGCATTTATCTTCTTAAAACTTTTTTTGACCAGTTGCCGCGCGATTTGGAAGATGCTGCAAAGATTGACGGCTGTAACCGCCTGCAAATCTGGTGGAATGTGGGGCTTCCTCTGGTAGCTCCCGCGCTTGCTGTTGTTATAATTTTTAACGCTATGACCGTATGGAATGAATTCGTTCTTGCTTCTTTAATGTTTACCGAAGATAAACTTATGCCTCTTCAGGTAGGTTTAATGGAAATATATAATAGAAATATCATACAGCACACGCTGATTATGGCAGCGCTTGCACTTGCGGCTTTGCCTATCATTCTTCTTTATCTAAAAATGCAAAAACAAATCATTAAAGGATTAACTGCCGGAGCGGTAGTAGGATGATCATGATAAAAAAACGATGGACGATGGGCGCTGGACGATGGACGAAAGTTCTTGCCATATTCCTTTCCATTTTCTATCTTCCGCTTTCTATTATCTTCTCTTATGCACAGGAAGATTCAACCGAGTACGTAAACAAAGCTTGGGCGCTTAAAGGCGCCAGCAACTTCGCTGAAGTACACAAAGTTTGTGATGAGGTAATAAATAAATTTTCCGCCGAAGCTGACAGGCTGGCGGGAACCTTAACGGCATTTCCTCCCCAGCAGGAAGAAAGTGCTTACAAAATAATGAACGATGTAGCTATATGCTATTTTATAAAAGGAGAAACTTTGCGCGATGAAGGAAGCCTTGAAGAAGCAGTAAAAGTACTTAAAGAAGGCATAAAAAAATATCCATACTCCCAAGGCTTTGACCCTTCAAGAGGAACTTTCTGGTCGGTAAAGGACACCTCCCAGACAGTGATAGATGAAATTGAGGGAACTATAAAAGACGAAACCTGGGAACCAGAAAAAGATGTATTAATTGAATTATACGATAAGGGTGATTTTCCCGTGGATTACTCAAAATACGGCCAATTTTCAGGGCTTGGAACTAAAGATTATAAATACGAGATAAAAGACCCGATAGGCCTGTCCAAAGCAGTAGGGGAAGGTATTTATCCGAATACAACGTCAATTAAATTTGACCCGGAATTTATCAAGTTAAAAAAGGGCCTTTCAAATATTGACCACTGGAAAGTTCTAAACGGCAGAGATTTTAGGACTGCTTTTTATAAATGGAACATAGCTCCTGAACCGCAAGGCGTGCGTCAATTCTACATAGCGGATATTTTAGAAAGAAGCGGTTTAATCGAACAGGCGATTAAGTCTTACTATGCTGTTTTGGTAAATTTCCCTAAAGAATACGGCTGGACCTATTGGCACACGCCCTGGTACATAGGTAAGGCTTCATTGTACCGCATAAAATATCTGCTGCGCGAGCATCCTGAACTCGGGCTTAAACTGGAGGGTGCGTCAATAGAAATAGAGGGTGGTTTTGATAATGATATACGCAACGATGTATTTATCGTAAATCCGGGTAAACTAGTCAAAATCAACCTTTGGGATAAAATGGTTTGCTCTAAAGCCGATATCTGCCTTACAAAACCGAGAAAACTTGGTAAAATTATACAAACCCGGGGTGGAGACAAGGCAAAAGTAGTGAAATACGAAAATGGGGACTGGCAAATACTGGTTGACAATAAGCCTTTTATGATTAAAGGTATTACTTATGGCCCCACTAAAGTCGGGGAATCCCCGGATAAAGGCACACAACAAAACTGGACGCTCCAGGACACCAACAAAAACAGCATAATAGACGCGTCTTTTGAGGCCTGGGTTGATTTAAACGGCAATAACACCCAGGATACTAACGAACCTGCTGTAGGCGATTTCGGCCTGATGAAGGAAATGGGGATAAACTGCATAAGACTATATCATCAGCCATTTAAAATAAATAAGGAAGTTATTAGACAAATGCATGCAAAATATGGTATATATGTAATATTAGGCGATTTTCTTGGAAAATATGCCTTAGGAAGCAAAGCGCCCTGGAATCCGGGTACTGACTACGATAACCCGGAGCATCGAAAGAACATGCTTGAAAGCGTCAAGGAAATGGTCCTTGAATTCCGGGACGAAGACGCAGTGCTTATCTGGATTCTCGGCAACGAAAACGTATATGGCGTTGCCTGCAATGCCGACAAAAAGCCGGAAAGTTTTTTTAAATTTGCAAACGAAGCAGCTCTTTTGATAAAATCACTCGACCCAAAGAAGCGGCCTGTAGCAATAGCTTCCGGGGATACTTTATATCTGGATGTTTTCGCCAAAAATTCTCCGGATATAGATATATTCGGCGCCAACTGCTATAGAGGCAAATATGGCTTCCTGGATTTTTGGGATGAAGTAAAGCGAGTTGCAGACAGAGCAGCAATAATTACCGAATATGGCGCTCCCTCGATAGCCAAAAGCTACTCGATGGAAGAGTCTGAGAACTATCAGGCAGGCTATCATAAGGCAGCCTGGGTTGACATATCCTGTAATTCGGCAGGCTTTGGAGCAGGAGACTCTGTTGGTGGAATCGTGTTTGAATGGCTTGATGAATGGTGGAAGGCTTATGCACCATTCTACCATGACAAAAAAGCTCTTTTTGCCGGGCCGTTCTTAGACGGATTTATGCACGAAGAGTGGCTTGGCCTTGCCGGACAAGGAGATGGCAAACACTCGCCTTTCATGCGCCATCTTAAAAAAGCTTATTACATGTACGAAAGTTTATGGAATTAAAATATAAGATATCGCATAGTTTAAATGAGGTAACAAAGGAGGTGAAAAGCAGCGAGGCTTACAAAAATAACCCTAATCAAACGAATAATTTATTATTCAGAAAGGAGGAACAGAATGCGTAGGATATTATTTTTAGGTTTGATTTCACTACTGGCTCTTGGCACTTTTGTACATGCCGAGGATAAAAAATTTGATGTTTATACCGATAAGGGTGCTGCTGGCAACCATTTTATCCCAAGCGGATGGATGGGTGACTACGGAGATTTGAAATTCAGCGATCAGGATACTGAATCACCTGCAAGCGGCTCAACAGCCATGAAAATCGATTACAGCGCAAAAAAAACACAAGGCAATGGCTGGGCAGGAATTTACTGGCAGTCTTCGCAAAACAACTGGGGAACAAAAGATACAGGCGTTGATTTAACAGGTTTTAACAAATTAGTCTTCAAAGCAAAAGGTAAAAACGGCGGAGAAGTAATCAGCATGGTAAAGGTTGGCGGAATCACAAAAACACCAGCCGGAGAAGCAGTTGCTTTTCCTGATTCAGCTAACGTTGAGGCCGGCCCATTCAGGTTAACCAAGGATTGGCAGGAATATTCAGTTAATTTGGCCGACAAAGACCTTCATTACATAAATGGCGGCCTTTGTATGATTTTCAATGCTGACCAGGCAGGAGGAAAAGAAGAAACTGTATATCTCGATGATGTCTATTACGCATATGACCCGGAGCTTAAAAAAGAAGAATCAAAAGTAAACTTTCCGTTTTACGTTTATGCTGATGCCGGTTCATTAGATAATCATTATGTCCCGAGCGGATGGATGCCTGCAACTGCAGCGAAAGACCTAAAACTTGATACTAACTGGAAGAATTTACCGTTTAGCGGAGATTCTTGTATCCGCGTTGAATACAAAAATAATTCCGGAACCCGTTGGGCAGGTATGTATTGGCAGCAACCAGCGAATAACTGGGGCACAGTTGCTAATGCGGGTTTCAATTTACAAGGCGCAACGAAACTTACTTTCTGGGCAAGAGGAGACAAGGACGGAGAAGTTATCAACGAATTTAAGGTCGGCGGTATTTCCAGCGGCGAGTACATTGATTCCGACAGCGTAAGCATTGGGCCGATACAGCTTACGAAAGACTGGAAACAGTATGAAGTTGATTTACGCGGTAAAGACCTTTCCTATATTATAGGCGGTTTTTGCTGGGCAACAAACATCGACGTAAATGACCCTGAAGGAATAGTATTTTACTTAGACGACGTTAAGTACGAGAAATAAAACAATCTCCAAGCAGAAGGCAGCGTCAGCTGCCTTCTGCTTGATTATTCAAAAACAGAAAAGTAAATGAAAAAAATCTTAATTTTAGCAATTTGTCTGTGTTCAAATTTATTCTTTCACTCGTCTTTATTCGCAGAACCCTCCAAAATCGAAATTAAAAGAACAGACGACGGCGGATATTACCTTACCGTAAATAAAAAACCCTTTCTAATAAAAGGTGTAATTTATAACCCCACGCCAATTTGCCAGGGATACGATTATGAGTTTTTTAATGACAAAAACAAACAATGGCTTGTAGACGGCAAACTCATGAAAGACGCAGGCATTAACTGTGTCCGAATTTATTCAACCGGTGAAGACATTGACAAAGTAAAAGAATTTATTAACGAAATGTATACTAAATTCGGAATCTACACCATAGTCAGCGACTGGCTGGGCCTTTGGTCTTATCCCGGCGTAAATTATGCAGACAGCCAATTTCAAAAAAATACAAAAGAACGTATTTTAAAAATTGCTGAGGCCCTTAAAAACGAAAAAGGGCTGCTTATGTGGGTTCTGGGCAATGAAAACAGTTATACTTTTTCGGGAAAAATCTGCTTCTGGACCTGCCCGGAAATAGATAAGATAAAAGATTTGCGGCAGCAAATAGAAAAGCGTGCAACAATTTATTATTCGTTTGTAGATGATTTGGCTGCGGAAATCAAAAAAATCGACCCCAATCACCCTGTTGCCTTAGGAAATGGCGAAGAAAGCTTTTTGAATATAGCATCGAAAGTATGCAACGATATAGATATTTTGGCCATAATTTCATACCGAGGAAAAAAATTCGGCAATTTGTTCGAACACATAAAGACATATTTTGACAAACCAATTTTTATTTCGGAATTTGGGGCAGACTCTTACGATAGCTATCTTAAGAAAGAAGCTGAGGAAATCCAGGCTGACTATATAGTTTCTCAATGGAAAAATTTATTTTACTACACTGTATTTAGCGGCAACAAGCAGGGGAACTGCCTGGGCGGTACACTTTTTGAGTGGAGCGATGAATGGTGGAAACATAACGAAGGCTACACCCCGGACTGGTGCATTCATAACGTTGAAGCTGGCTGGTCCAACGGCTCATATTATTTCGACATAAAAGCAGAGAATGGCCTTAACATGAATGAGGAGTGGTTCGGCATAGTGGCACTTTCCGATAAAAAAATAAAGGGGACTGCAATCGACCAGCGGATACCCAAAAAAGCTTACTATGCGCTTAAGGAATATTTAAGCCGTATCTCTAAGGAATCCGCGAGAATAAAATAAAGCCTGCCTACCCTAAACACAAGCTACCTTAATTTCCCTCAAAAACGTTTGACAGACAAGCAATTATTTATTAAAATTTAAAGAGGCTTGTTTTACAGTTAAAGCAGAATAATTATGCTTATTTGAGCCAAAAGGAGGTTAAGGAGAATGAAGAAAGTTTTAGCTTTAACAGTATTTTTTTTATGTTTAGTTAATGTGCCATTTACTTATGCGCTTGACGGGATATCGGTATTAAGCGGTTACCTTGATGCACATCTTACTGATACAAAAAAGGATTACCAGGCTGTACCGTTATTGGCTGGCCTTATTTTCGACATGAAGCCCTTAACCAGTAAAATAGGACTAAACCCCAAAGGCAGAATTGATTTTATACTTGAACCTTTTATAAATACGGTAACTACACCGAATTCCAACGTTGAAGTAGGTTCTAATTTCTTGTTCGAATATGTTTTTCCGCTTTCTGAAAAACTTCAACCATACGTTAAGGGCGGCATTGGCGCCTTGTATATGAGCCAGCATACGCTGGAACAGTCAACCCAATACAACTTTCTTCCTCAGGGAGGCGGAGGCATACGTTATTTTATCAAGGATAATATTGCCCTTGATTTTGAATACCGCTACAGGCACCTTTCTAACGCAAGTATAAAACACCCCAACAGCGGTATAGATGCAAATATGTACCTTGGAGGTATTACAATATTTTTTGATAAAGGAAAAAGTGCAGCTACAAAAGAAGATGATACAAAAAATACGCAAAGCCAGGATAACTGACGCCAAAGAAATATACTCATTGATTAATTCCTGGTCAAAAGAAGGGAAAGTCCTTGAAAGGTCCCTTAATTATATTTACGAAAATATACGGGACTTCTGGATCTACGAAACCAAGAATACGATAATCGGCTCCTGCGCACTTCATGTGGTTGGCTGGCAGGAATTAGGAGAAATAAAATCTCTGGTTGTTTTGAAAAAATTTCAGGACAAAGGCATAGGAACAAAACTGGTTTCGCAGTGTATCAAAGAAGCGAAAAATATAGGCGTAAAAAACGTATTTGCGTTAACATTTGTTCCTCAATTTTTTAAAAAGCTTGGCTTTCGCGAAATAGACAGGAAAAATCTTCCACATAAAATCTGGAGCGATTGTGTAGATTGCATCTATTTTCCAGACTGCCAAGAAAAAGCTGTAATTCTGCATTTAAAATAGTAGCACGAATATCCACGAATAAAAAACTAATTGCCACGGATAGAAAACGGATTTATTCGTGCTAATTCTTGCCGGCAGACAGGCGTCTATAATTCGTGGTAATTTGTGTCCAAACAAAGGAGAAAAAAATGTTTCTTGTTGATTATCCAATGACGGAAGAACAAAAAATGTTAAGAGAGCTTGTCCGCCAGATTGCGGAAGAAAAAATAAGGCCAATGTCAAGGGAACTTGACGAAAAAGAACAATTTCCCTGGGAAGCAATAAAAACCATGGCACAGGCTGATTTATTCAGATTATGCATACCGGAAGCTTACGGTGGCATGGGCCCCGGGCTTTTAAATCTTTGCATAGCAACCGAAGAGGTTTCCCGGGTCGATGGAGGAATCGCAACCTGCTATGCGGCATCATTTTTGGGAATGTTTCCGATACTTTTGTACGGTACGGAAGAACAAAAGAAAAAATATCTTCCCGATATAGCAAGCGGAAAAAAACTTACCGCATTCGCCCTCACAGAACCGGGAGCCGGCTCTGATGCTTCAGCTGTCTCAACTACTGCAAAAAAAGAAGGTGATTATTATATACTCAATGGAACAAAACATTTCATTACCAATGGCGGAGATGCTGAAATTTATACCGTGATTGCAGTAACCGATAAAACTAAGGGCGCCAGGGG
The DNA here is from genome assembly GCA_028702365.1 of Candidatus Omnitrophota bacterium. Classification (GTDB taxonomy): domain Bacteria; phylum Omnitrophota; class Gorgyraeia; order Duberdicusellales; family 4484-171; genus JAJYOP01. The sequence goes on from JAQVOZ010000015.1 coordinate 11,721, forward strand.
GGTTTCTGCTTTTATTGTTGAAAAAGGAACTAATGGTTTTACTTTTGGAAAAAAGGAAGAAAAATTAGGTATACGAGCTTCTTCCACCAGAGAACTTATTTTTACTGACGTAAAAGTGCATAAGGATAATTTGCTGGGACAGCGTGAAGGCATAGGTTTTATTGCCACAATGAAAACTTTCGATAATTCAAGGCCCGGGGTTGCCGCACAAGCAGTGGGCATTGCCCAGGGGGCACTTGAACTCGCTACAGAATATGCGCACAAAAGAGGGCAATTCGGAAAACCCATAAGCTCATTTCAGGGAATACAATGGATGCTTGCTGATATGGCAGCGAAAGTTGAGGCTGCCAGGAGCCTTGTATATGCTACCGCAGGAATGGTAGATAGGGGGCTTAAAGATGTGGGAACAGCTTCAGCCGCAGCTAAACTTTTCGCATCCGAGGTAGCAATGCAGGTTTCAACTGATGCCGTCCAGATATTCGGCGGCTATGGCTATATGCGCGATTATCCGGTTGAGAAATTTATGCGTGATGCAAAAATTACGCAGATTTACGAAGGAACAAACCAGATACAGAAAAATATCATCGCTCTTTCGCTTATCAAAAAATACGGCAAATAATCCGGCCATTTTAGCCTAAAATTGCCGCAATAAATAAACTGCAGTCGTGCGTTTGGAGTAACCGGAGTTGCAAGTGAAAAATATTTACCTTGTCGGTTTTATGGGGACAGGCAAAACTACGGTGGGTAAAATTTTAGCCGCCAGGCTTAAACGGCAGTTTATTGAAATGGATGAGGTAATCGAGAGGCAAGAAGCTTGCCCTATAACTGAAATCTTTACAACGAAAGGCGAGCCTTATTTTAGAAAATTAGAAAACAATCTTCTTAAAAAAATATCAACGCAAAAAAAACTTGTAGTAAGCTGCGGCGGCGGGCTGATTTGCAACAAAAAAAACCTAAAAATCCTTACGGAAACCGGCATCGTCTTTAACCTCGCGGCTTCGGCAAAAACTATTTACGAAAGAACCAAAAAATATAACCACAGGCCATTACTTAATGTGGATAACCCCGTACTTAAGATAGATGAGCTTATTCAGAAACGGAATCAGTATTACAATAAAGCGCATCACACAATAGACACAACCGGTGTAAACCCTGATGAGGTTGCAGAAAAAATAATCGATGAGCTGAATGGCTAAAAAAAGCACGATTTTTTTAAATCTTTTAACGCTTAGCCCAAAAAAGATTGAATCTATCATAAGAACCCTTTCAGATACCGAGGACATATTTAATCTCTCGCAAAACGCGTTATCTCAAATACCCCTGCTAGAAAATAAAGATACCGAAACTATCATAAACGCAAGAAATAGCGGGCTGCTGGAAAAAGAATTAGAATGCATACAACACGAAAAGATAGAAACTGTAGATATTTTTGACGGCAGTTACCCGGCGTTGCTAAAGGAAATCGCCTGTCCGCCGCTTGTTCTTTATATAAAAGGAGACGTAAAATTATTAAGCGAATATATATTCGCTATAGTAGGCAGCCGGATACCGACCGTCTACGGCCTTTTAAGCGCAAGAGAATTTGCAATGCGCCTTGCATCTTGCGGCCTTATAATAATTTCCGGGCTCGCGAGAGGAATAGATTCGGCTGCGCATAAAGGGGCTCTCGAAAAAGGAAAGACAGTCGCTGTTTTAGGCAGCGGCCTTATGAATATTTACCCCAAGGAAAATGCAGGGCTTGCTGAAGAAATCTCACGTAACGGTGCGGTCATTTCTGAGTTCCCGCTCTTTGAGGCCCCGCATAAAGAAAATTTCCCGCGAAGAAACAGGATAGTAAGCGGACTGGCGCATGGAGTTCTTGTGGTTGAAGCCGCAGAGAGAAGCGGGGCGCTTATTACAGCGCACTGCGCCCTAGAACAAAACAGGGAAGTGTTTGCCATACCCGGTAAAATAGATTCACCCTTAAGCCGCGGCGCGCATGCTCTAATCAAGGAAGGCGCTAAGCTTGTAGATTCTGT
>JAQVOZ010000181.1 GCA_028702365.1 Candidatus Omnitrophota bacterium
CGATTAAATTCAATACTGCAATCAACTTTTCCAGAACATCGAATATGGATAAATCATACTTTCTGCCTTCTCTGGATAAACCTCTGATTGCGGTCAAAAACGATAATTTTGCTGAGGGTGCACGAAAATTTCCTGACGGAAATCAGCAATTGCCGTCGTACAACCTTAAAGAAACAGACTATATATATCTCTGGGAAAAGCCGAAAAGCCTCATAGGCTGGGAAAAGGAAACAATACAATATAAAGCGCTTGTTTCTCCCTATGGAAAAGTTATCCTTTCGTTTCCGACAAAACTTCCTGTAAATTCAAGCGGCAATATGTCTTCTCAGGACTACACAAGGCAGGCTGCGTTGTTTTTGAAAGATAAATTTCTCTGGACAAAAGTAGAGGCAGTGGTAAGATAATTATGAAAATTGAATTATCTGTTTTTTTGACTGCAATATTCAGTATATTAATTGCTGTTATCATGGTTATTGAACTCCTTGAGGAACGTAATAAAATCATGATAAAAAAGGACACGCATCTTAAGAAGCAGAAATGCGAAGTGTGTACTTCGTTGTATTTTATCTCATCTGCATTAAAATATTGGCGTTGTCCGTTTTGCAATAGCTTAAACAAATAAAATGATTACAGAAATTGGAATAGGAGCTGGCGATATTTGGCATTTTCTTGATAAACATGGAGAAGTAACCCTTACCCAGCTTTTTACCGGCATAGAAAAGCCAAAAGAACTTATACTTATGAGTTTAGGCTGGCTCGCGAGAGAAGGGCATGTACTTGTCCGGTTTGAAAATGATGAGTATAGGATAAATCTAAATCTGCGTAAAGGCTCATAAATAAAAAAGGGGAGTGCAATGAAAAAAGGTTTGGTTTTAGTAATGGTTTCCGGGATAATGGTTGTTATCACTATTCTGGCCGTTGCCGCTCTTAACTTAATGACAGTTGAGTCTCGCACAGCAGAGCATAAACTTAGAAGAATCCGTGCCTATTTTGCTGCACAAGCAGCAACAGTTGACGCATTTGAACGTCTGCGAAGAGGACAGCGTGCAATACCTGCTGCGGGCGCCCCTGATGTTTATCAGCTGGGTGCAGTAAATGCTGGAAACATAGTAAATGGTTACGATCCCAGAGTTGTGATAATTGCACGCGGCACAAATACCGTTCAGGGTGGCATTAACTACAATTGCCCTGCGGCGTCTCCATCTCCAACCTGTATCTTTGCTACTGTAGATTATCAGTAATATCTGCCCACAGTTTAAGATAACAGGCTTTTCTTGACAGAAAAACTTTTCTCTGCCAAAATATTCCTTGCTTTTAATCTTAGTTATTTTATTATTTACTTTTCGCGATGCTGATTCGGTTTCGTATGCAAGATTGATTGTATTGAGACATCTCGAATATGTATCGCGATGCCGATGAAACTTAAGGAATAACCCTGAATATTAACATTTTCATCGGGCCTGTAGCTCAGTTGGGAGAGCGCTTCGTTCGCAACGAAGAGGTCAGGAGTTCAACTCTCCTCAGGTCCATGTTTTTGCTCGTATGCCAGGCTTATTCGCTAAAATGCTTAAATGGTACGCTGGCAGGATCGTTGGATGTGCTCTAGAAAAAACTTTACTTCATCAAAGAACACATACAACTCTCCTCATGTCCATGTTTTAACAGATAGTAGATTGCAATTGGGTAGATGGCAGATATCTGTTTCCAATCTGCCATTTGCGACAAAAACTATAAGCCAACTATGCGTATAAAAATATATTTTCTTTTAATGCTGGCCATCTCAACTTGTTTTATTGGTGCATATTCCAAAGAAATTAAACGCCCTGAATTTAATGGTTCGTTTTATCCGTCAAATTCAAATGAATTGAACAAGTTTATCGACAATGCGTTAAATGATGCAAACACGCCTGCAATTAATGGGGAAATCGTAGGTATTTTAGTGCCGCACGCAGGTTATGTTTATTCGGGAAAAGTTGCGGCGTTTGCATATAAAACGGTTGAAAACAAGGATTTTGATACTGTTGTTATTATTTCATCCGCACATCAGCATTATTTAGATAGAGCAGCGGTTTATTCCGGGGATGCTTTCGAAACTCCGCTGGGAAGCCTCGAGATTGACCAAGAAAGCCTAAAAACCATCTCAACGCTTGATTTTTGTGTTTCTGACAAACAATATTTCTCGCACGAGCATCCTATCGAGGTGCAACTTCCATTTATAATAAAAACCGCAAAAACAACCAAGATACTGCCGATAATTCTTGGAAAAGTCAGCCTCGAAAATCTAAAACGCCTGGCAGATACTCTTAATCAAATTTCTCGAAAAAAAAGAATTCTTATCGTAGCCTCATCTGACCTTTCTCATTTTCATCCTTACGATGAAGCGGTAAAAATTGACCGCGAGACAACAGAACTTATCAAGAATAAAGATATCGATTACCTCTGGACATCTGAAGAATACGAACAAAACCTTGCCTGTGGAATCTATCCTATAATTACGCTTCTTTATTATTCAAACATGAAAGATGCGCAAGTAGATATTCTAAAATATGCAAATTCCGGGGATGCTACCGGCGAAAAAGGCAGCGTGGTAGGTTACACTGCAGCCGTAAGTTACGTTCCAAAAAAAACAAAAGAGCCCAATTTACAGGAGGACAAACCAATGACGGAATTCAAATTAAATGATTCAGAAAAAAAAGAATTATTGAAGATTACGCGTGCTAGCCTGGAAAGTTATTTAAAAAACGGTAAAATTCCTAAAATTGCGGCTTTGTATCCTATACTTAATGAAAAAAGAGGCGCATTTGTCACCTTAAAAGAACACGGAGAACTTCGCGGCTGCATCGGCAGAATCGTTGCTGATACGCCGCTATATGAAGTTATATCGGCAGTTGCAATTGAATCCGCAACAGAAGACCCGCGTTTTTCGCCAGTTACCTACAAAGAGCTGAAAGATATAGAAATAGAAATCTCAGTGCTAACTCCATTTGAAAAAGTAAATGACCTGGGAGAAATTGAAGTTGGCCGTGACGGGCTTTTGATTAGTAAAGGTTTTTATTCAGGGCTGCTTCTTCCTCAAGTGCCGCTTGAGTATGGCTGGAACAGGGAAACATTTCTTGAGCATACCTGTCTTAAGGCGGGGCTGCCTAAAGATGCCTACAAAGAAAAAGGCATTACCCTTTATAGATTTAGCGCCATTGTATTTAACGAAAAGGATTTTTCTAAATAGCATGTCTAAAATAAGACTATTTTTACCTAAAAGCAAAATATCGGACATTGTCGTTATAAATGACAGAGAAATCCTGCACAAAACTAACGATGTGCTGGTTTTAAAGAAAGGGGAAAGGATTTATCTCTTTGACGGGGAAGGCACAGAGTATCGTTATCAAATAAGCGAAACTAACCGTAAA
>JAQVOZ010000182.1 GCA_028702365.1 Candidatus Omnitrophota bacterium
CATTGCTGCAGTTGCCGCAAAAGCACAGAAACAAGCAACCCTTACTACACCCAAACCTATTACAGAGAATAAATCAAAAGAAACAGTAATGGCAACTGCTGCTAGCGCTGTATCTGCTCAGAAAAAATATGAAAAAATAAATTGGCACCATAAAGTATCCGGAAGGCTGGATTCTTTTGCTTTCGGCGCACTGCTTCATCTATTATCCGGGTTAAGAATTTATAATCTTGCAGATGTTATAAAAGCACTTTCCTATCAGCAGAGAAAAATCGGTTTTATTAACGAGAGTGTGCTTGAGAGTATTAAAAAGGCAAAGTCAGGAAAATATGAGGTAGTTTATCTATCGCACCGCGATGCCAAACACTATCAGAAAGGCGTGGATACTTCAGCTGATCCCAGGAATATCCTTGAAATGGTCAGGAATTTACGTAAATTCATCGGCAAGTATGGCTTTAATATTATTCCTTTATTGATAAAACGTCTTTATCTGGATTTAACTACGCGCACCAAAGAAAAATGTTTGTTATGTTCTGAATTCCTTCCATTTATTCAGAAGAAATTCAACTGGAAAGAATATCGGCTCTTAATTCATCCTTTTGCCTGGTCTAAAGAACACTGCTTTGTACTTGCTTCCCGCGCGCACACAGCAAATAAAACGGAAATGATAGATTCAAGAAATGCAATACATAAGGCGCTTAGTTTCGTAAAGAGGGCAAAGGGCATCACCATGGTTCTTAACAGTTTGGCCAGGTCTATCCCTCAACACTTCCATTTCCAGGGTGCTTTTGAACAGTTTCCGATAGTAAGACAGCCCATTGAAACAATCAGGAAAATAAATGGCGGTTTAGTTGGGCGCGTATCGCCATGGCCGGTAGAAAATACCGTAATAAAAGGCAAAAACCTGCGCGCAGCAGAAGAAGCAGCGCACGAGGCAGTGTTAAATTATATTTCCAAAGGGTATGCCGCAGGTGTAATTGATGCATTCTTTACGTTTAGCGGCGATAACCAGTATATTGTTTTCTTATTCCCCAGGACATCTGATGCTTCTTCGCAATTTGGCCGTGGTTGGGGCCCGCCTGAAATGGGAGGCAGATTTAAAGTTTTAACAAAAGAGGATTTTGAAAAAGCCATGAATAATCCTGCGTTGATAGAGCAGACAATGCGTGAAACCGGAACGCCTCAATTTTCAGATGATTTCAAGAAGGACGATATTGTCCGCGATAACAAGCGTGTTCTGGCGCAAAATCCAGCTTACAACGTAGCTGCGAGCGCAGCAGTTAAAGCTAACGGTAATTCAGTAAATTCGACAGAAGCCGGAAAATTTATTGTTAAACCTGTTAGTATTGCATTTCTATACTACAGATTTGCTAAGAGCTTTTTAGTAATAGCAGCAGCGGTGTCAGCTGCTTACTTTGGTTTATTGTATTTTATCGGCCCCGTATTAAGCTTAGAGATTTATCAGGTGTCAATATCATACATCTGGGCTTTATTGCCGCTTATGACAGGATGGGCATTTTTATCCCGCTACGTCAGCTATAAAAAGGAAAGTTATGCTTTCTATGGGGACAGGATTATTCAAAAAGGCGGCGGTATATTCAGCGACTTTGAAAGGGAATTGAACATAAAGAACATAACGCACGTAATTGAATACCTTCCTTTCATAGAAAATAAATTTTTTGGGACCGGTTATATACTTATCGAATCCGCAGGAGCAGCTTTTACGGAAATCTTCTTAAGCTCAATAGCTTTGCCAAGGCAGGTATATGAAAATGTAGCCGCAATTATGCAAAAGAACGGTTTTAAACTTACAAAAGAAAAACTTATTCAGCGCGAACACCCAAGCACGCTTGCTGCTTTCTTTGAAATAACCGGGGCTTTTGTGATAACCGTATTGGGTTTTATCCAAATAATGAGCCCGGGATTGGCGCTGTTTATTATTTCTAACCGTATTTTGGCCCTTGCCGCTTTAGCTGCAATAGTTTCTGGATTGATGATTGTCTCTTTATTTAAATTTATCGACTTGAAACTCAGGTTATATGAGTTATATGAAGATGCTATTGTTTACAAAGGAGGTTTCCTTAATACATACCGCGCTTTTATGCCGGTTGAAAATCTGGCGGATTCATCCGTTAGCCAATCGCTTCTGGATAGGTTGTTTGGTTTATACGATGTAAAGATCAGTTCCCAGGGAAGCGGCAACGAGGTATTGTTTAAAAACATAATAAACGGCGAAAAGCTTTCCGACAATATCGATAAGGTTATTGCTGCGCAAAAAACACAGGGTGCAAAAGAAACTACTGTCCGCGATAATGCAGCCGCTAAACATTTGACAGTTGAATCGGATAGAAACTATACGGCTGAATTTAAACCCAGCGCCCTAAGAATATGGCTGCCGGCAATAGTTTTGTCCCCTGTATTGATTGTGCTTCTGCCTCTTGGGATATTGATAGCTTTTGTAAATATAGTTTTAGTCAGAGGAAATATTTTCAGGGTTAAGGCTGATACGGTTGAGCATACCTTCAAATTTATTTTCAGGAAAACGAAAGAATTCTCATTGGATAAAGTGACAGCGGTAATCATAAAAGAAGATTTTGTCGATAAATGGTTAGGCACTTTTAGTATACGTTTCTGGTCAATCGGTTCAGCAGAGGCTATAACTTTTTCACATATAAAGAAAGAAGCCGGGCTTGCGGAAAAGATTTTAGCTAAAAAAGGTATTTTTACCCAGGCGCTTAACCATAATTTAACATCTCACTTTACCCTCGGTGCATTAGCTAAAGCGCATATTTATCTGGCTGCGCTGTTAATTTCCGGTATTGCGGCAGTCAGCTTAATTTTACCTTACGGGTGGATATCTTTGCCAGTTTCAGTATTGGCAATTTCGGTTATCGCGGCCTATCGCGCACTGTATTACAAAAATTCCCGTATAGAATTTTATCGGGATTATATTCATTTTAAGGAAGGCCTTTTACGTGTAGACGACTATTACGTTTTCTATGATGACATTAAAAGTATTGCAACCGTCAAATACCCGTTGTCATCCAAGGGTTCGATAGTTTTTGATGTGGCTGGAGAAACAAGCTATCAAACCAAAAATGGCGCCATATTGACAGCCAATTCATTTACCATGGATTATGTTAAAAATATACCTGCGCTTAATTCCATACTCGATAAGATTATCAGTGAAAGGTTATCCAGCGGACAAATCAAATCGGCTGCCGGATACATTTCAAAGCCAAGCATTGTCAATCCGTTGTTCTATACATTCATTATTCTTGCAATTACAACCGCCGGAATAATTACGGCTGTATCTATTAACATACCGGCTTACATTCTTTTATCGGCAATAACCCTTGGGGTAATTGATAATTTAATCGTATCCGCTGTCGTAATATTTTTCA
>JAQVOZ010000183.1 GCA_028702365.1 Candidatus Omnitrophota bacterium
GCCGAATCTTACGAACCTAGCGCCTTTGGGAAGAACTTTATCCGTTCCGTAAACTTTAGCCGCGATGACCGGCGCTTGGGAGTTTTTATAAAGAAAACCTACGCCTTCCTTAAAAGAATCGTAGTTAGTTGCGCGCGTGCCCTGCGGAAAAATCAGCAAAGGTTTATTTTCCAGTATTTTTAAACTCAAGCGCAAAACATGCAAATCCGCCTGGCCTCTTTTAATAGGTATTACATTTATTTTTTTAAGAAACGCCGCAACTAATTTATTTTTGAATAATTCTTCCTTGGCAAGATAATTCAATTGCCGGGGGCACAACATACCCACAACTTCCGGGTCAAGGTAGCTAATGTGGTTTGAGGCCAGGATAAATGGCCCGGTTTTAGGAAATACGTCTTTTCCCTCTACCTCTATTTTGCAGAACAAACTTACAAGCAGAAAACAAAGCCTCTTACAGAATTCATAAGTCATAGATCATTTTCTTGCCTAGAGAAAGCAATCTGTCCGCTTCTTGCTTAGATTTACTTTCAGCGTACACCCTGACAATAGGCTCTGTTCCTGACTGACGAAACATCAACCAATTATCTTTTGTAATAAGCTTAATACCGTCTAATTTATTTACCCTTTCTACTTTTTTGCCAAAAAGTGACGGCGGCAGTTTAAGGTCGTTTACGCTTTTTTTAAGGCTTTTTACGGGAATTGCTGTCCTGCTGTAAAACCACCTTCCATAAGTTTTATACAAGCCGGACAAAAGTCCGTCGTAAGTTTTTTTCTCGCTAGCCATCATCTCAAGCAATAAAAGCGCTGCCGCAGAACCATCCCTCTCAGGAATATAACCCTTAAAACCAATTCCTCCGGCTTCTTCTCCTCCTATTGAAATAAGGTTTTGCTTAAACAGGCTTGAAATATATTTAAAGCCAACCGGGGTTTCATAACAGGCAACGCCAAGCGACATTGCCACGTCATCTATGATGTTGCTTCCAACAACGGTTTTCCCGATACCGCCTTTTTCATTTCTATTTTTTGCCATATGTATGCTTAGTATGGGAAGTATTACCTGCGCATTTACATAGTTACCTTTGCTGTCAAAGGTTGCAATTCTGTCTGCATCTCCGTCAAGCACTACACCTAAATCGTATTTGCCTGATTTCATTGCTTTTTCCATCGCTATTAGATTTTCTTCAATTGGCTCCGGATGAAAACCACCGAAAGAAGGATTAAACTCATTGTGCAGATAATTTACCTTTATGTTGCACTTACCAAGAACATGTTCAATGAAATTATCTCCTGCACCATACATCACATCGACTAAAATATTAAGTTTTAATTTACGGATTTTATTTAAGTTTACGAATTTTTTCAGAAAATCTACGTAAAGAAGAGTTAAGTCTTTAATCTCCAAAAGTTTTTTGGCCTTAGCTGCCTCTTCGCTTATTAATTTTGGCTTATGTTTGTAAAGAAGCGATTCGACTTTGTCAGTAATTTCTTTATCTGCCGCGGCGCCGTCTTTGGTCTTTATCTTAAGTCCGTTAAATTCTGCGCCGTTGTGCGATGCGGTAATCATCACGCCTAAATCGTATTTACCATGCAAGGCGTGAAGGCTTACTGCGGGGGTAGGCACTGCGCGGTTGGATAAAACCGCTTTTATTTTATTTGCCGCAAGAACCAATGCAACAGTCTTGGCAAATTCAGCCGACAAAAACCTGCAATCATAGCCAATTACTACTTTTTTATTTCCCTTTGCCTGTTTATATAAATAATCGGCAATTGCCTGAGAAACTATCCGGACGTTTTCAAAAGTAAAATTATCTGCAATAACTGCGCGCCAGCCGTCTGTCCCGAATTTAATCATTTGACTCCTTTCTGACAGCTATCAGTCATCAGCTTGCCCTTCAAGGCACCCCTTTGGGGGGGCTGACACCTGAAAGCTTTTATTTGTATAATTTATGCTTCTCTATATACTCCGCCACACTGTCAATAACAAGGTATTTTACAGAAAATCCTTTTTTTATCAACCCTCTTATGTAAGAAGAAGAAATTCCCATCTGCACAATCTGCACAATTATGAATCTGTTTTTTGTTTTTAAGGGGTAGGCTCTACGCTTGGCGACAACAATATTTACTGCTTTTTTTAGGTTTTCAAAATATCTCCAGGTAGGAAAATCGTTAGCTAAGTCGGAACCGACTATAAGGAAAAACTGCGCGCGTTTAAATTTATTTTTAAGCTCGCGTACTGTATCTATAGTATATGAAACTCCGCCGCGTTTTATCTCTAAATCAAGCGCTTCAAAACGCCTGTCTCCTTTTATGGTAAGCTTAACCATGCTAAGCCTGTCGCGGCCGTTTACATTATGGCTTTCTTTGTGAGGCGGGATATTGGTAGGAATAAAGAAAATCTTATCCAGCGAAAGCTTTTGGGCCACTTCCTGTGCTAGTATCAAATGCCCTACGTGCGGCGGGTTAAACGTTCCTCCTAGTATTCCTATTCTCATATTTTTAAAGTATACAGCCTGCTGTTTACCGTGTGCAGCTTTATATTGTAAACTGTACACTGTTAACTGCAAACTTATTCTCTAACTTGCCCGTCTCCTTCAACTACCCATTTGTAAGTAGTAAGTTCGACTAACCCCATGGGCCCGCGGGCGTGAATTTTATCAGTTGATATTCCTATTTCAGCGCCTAATCCGAATTGGAAGCCGTCGCTAAAGCGCGTTGAAATGTTTACGAAACAGCAGGCAGAGTCAACTTCTTTGGTAAACTTTGCCGCGTTGCTTGCGTTTCTCGTAATTATACTATCTGTGTGGTGGGAACCGTAAAAATTTATATGAGAAATTGCCTCATCGATATTTGCTACAACTTTTATCGTAACTATCAAGTCAAGGTATTCAGCAAACCAGTCCTGGTCTTTTGCTTTCTTTATTTTTTTTAATATCCTGCAGGCATGGCTGTCGCCTCTTATTTCTACTTTATATTTATCAAGCTCGCTTTTTAGCAAAGGAAGGAAAGTATTTGCTATATCTTTATGCACCAGAATTTTTTCAACTGCGTTACACACTGAAGACCTTTGCACTTTTGCATTTATGCAAATGCGGATGGCTTTCCCCATATCATATTCTCTATCTACGAAAATATGGCAGACCCCTTTATAGTGTTTGATTACGGGGATTTTAGATTTTTCTACAACTTTACGTATAAGAGCTTCCCCGCCCCTTGGAATAACCAGGTCTATATATTCGTTTTCAGAAAGTAATAAATCAACTATTTTATGGTCGGTTTTTTCTATGATAAAAAAAGGTTCAAAATCCAAACCGCTTTCCCGTATCGCTTGTTTTAGAATTTTAGCTATGGCTTTGTTTGAGTTTACGGAGTCTTTGCCGCCGCGGAGTATCGCT
>JAQVOZ010000184.1 GCA_028702365.1 Candidatus Omnitrophota bacterium
GGGAGATTTTTCAACCTTTAACTCGCCATTAGTTATGAACCAGGGACAAGTTGGCATCGGCACAGATCCTTTCCCTACTATGCAGGGAGGAGGGTTGTTATTTCTCAGCCATCCGTATGTCAGTATGGTGCTGGTTGAATCTGACCGGGCGCGGGATCAAGGCGGCCTGTGGTCTATACCTTTGGACGGAGGCATTCTGCGTTTTGATGTTAATACCAGTGCCGCTAATGATTTTTCAACGCACAATACTCCTTTGCTTATGACGCAGGGCGGTTTAATTGGAATGGGGCTAACCGATTTAGTAGGTAGATGGAATTTAGCACAGTTAACCATTAATCATTGGGGCGTTCCTTTAGCGTTTAACGAAACCGGCGCCGGCGCAGCAGCAGTAAATTCAGGAGGCTTATGGCATATGCCTTTAGATGCTGGGATATTACGCTTTGACGTAAACACAAGCGCTGCCGGAGATTTTGCGTCGTTTAGAACAACTTTATTGATGTATCCGGACGGCAGCATTCGATTTCCAGGTAACAACGGTGGGGCAGGATTGTATGTTGGCTCAAATGGCAGCGTTGGTATCGGGACATTAGCTCCAGCCGGAACCTCAAGCACTGCTTCAGGAATTCTTACTATGGGATTTGCCAGCGCCCAGCCGACAGCTACAGCGGGGGCAACGCACATTTTCACAGGGGCAGATGGCGAGGGGTATTGGATGGATTCTGCAGGAAATACGACACGACAAACCCCGCATGACCCTGAGACAGGAGAATGGGTGTTCTTTTCTAAAAATGTCAAAACCGGCAGAATAGTTAAAGTAAATATGGAGCAATTGGTCAAAGAGGTAGAACGCCTAAGCGGAAAAAAGTTTATGAGTGAAAATGCTCCCGGCAATTAATAAGAAATAAATAGCGTTCGTTTGTGATAATTTCCCGCGTGCTTTCATAATGCAGGCGCTAGTTCTTAGCTAAGGCATTTAAAATCACGGAAGCTTAAAATCTCAAAATTTTAACCAAAAAATTGCAATTCAAAAATTCTACATCTCTTTTTCTGCAGACAGTTTTGTTTTAAAATCTATTTTGCATCTTATGCTTTTTCTTGTGTTATTCTTTGGCAGGTGTAAACTGCCGCTAAACGAACTATTTTATTATTGTAAAATAAAGGTATTGTGAAGTATTTTATTATTTTCTTCGTTATTGTAGCAAGCATATTCGTTTATCCTTTTGCCTTTTCCCAAGAAACAATTACAGTGCAAAAAATTAAAATCTAAAAACCCCTTTGTGTATTTTCCGCCCAAAATAAGATTGATTTTTCATGCCCAAGCGCTAGAATAAATCAAGGTTTCCGATTGAATTCCTTAAAACGTTATTGAAGGGGGGGCTATGAAAAAAAATAATTTCTTTATTTTATTGTTTCTTCTATCCTTGCTTATCGTTTCTTCTGCTTTCTCCCAAGAAACAATCACAGTTACAACCTATTATCCTTCACCTTCCGGCGTATATGAGAACTTAAGGTTTTTTCCAACAACAGCTGTTCCTGCCTGTGATGCTAACAATGAAGGCATAACATACTATGATAATACTACTAACCTTTTGATGGTTTGCCGCCAGACCGGAACCGCACCCAATACTTATGGCTTCCAGTCTGCCAGCAGTTTGTGGACCCGAATAGGCACAACCGGGCCAAACGGCGCAGACCCGATTGCAATTCGTCCCTTCGACACTAATCTAAAAGTCGGAATAGGCGACATTAATGTTGGCTGGAACCGTTCAAATATGCTTAGCGTGACAGATAATACATCCATTAATGTTCTTAATGAACAAATTGCGCTTATGGAAATATTAAATCCGCGAAGAGGAAGCAGCGGGGTCTGGTCGGGGGCGAATGACAGCGTGACCGCTTTAATTCTAAGTCCGGGAGGTTCATCCTGGCAGGTGCGCGCTGATGAATTTGACTCAAGCCTTGCCAGAACTGAGGCAAATGCGGGAACATTTATGATTCATCAGGATGGCGTAGCAACCCGTCTTGTAATACGTAACGATGGTAATGTAGGCGTAGGAACGCAGACTCCACAGGCAAAACTGGATGTAGCCGGTACTATTAAGGGCAATATAAGCGGCCTGTTTTATACTGCGGAAAGCCCGGCAAGTTATACTTTTACTACAGCCACCACTTCTCCGGGTATGAAATTCAGCGCGGGAGCGCCTTCGGCGTGTTGCAACGATGGAGATTTGGTTGTAGGCGTAGTTACTGCTGCCTGCAACGGAGACGCGTATCCTGTAACCGGAAATTTAGAGGGGTATAGAACCTCGGGTAATTGCACCTCACTTTCCTGCGATTTTTGTGATAACGGTTATGGTGGTAGTCATCCAAATTGCGATTCGCAATATGACGGCGGATACATAAAGGTTATGTGTCTGAAAACTAACCCCTAGAGCCAAGTCCGGTATATTTTTATAAATATGGAAAAGGCAATTTGTTTATTGTCCATTTTTTTATGCGCGGGATTATTTTTCCCTGACACTTTGCTTGCAGAAACAATTGTACTTAAGTCCGGTAAAACAATAGAAGGAAAGATTGTAAACAGGACGAATGAATATACGGAAGTAGATTTTATGGGCGTAAAATTAAAATATTTTAACGACCAGATAGAACAGATTAAAGAAACAAAACCAGCTATTAACGAAAATAAGCTGCAAGAACCCGGTTTAATTACCATAAAAATAAAAAACAGCAAAGCAAATACCCTTAAAGAAGAAGAACCTGCCGAATTTATCCGCACGTTAGACGGCATAAATACCAAAATCGATTCTGTAGTCAGCGAACATATGAATAAAATACTAAACGAGAAAAGAGGAAAAATTACAGACGAACAATATAAATCCATGAATAATATTGTTAGCGCGGCAAAAGAAAATATCGCTGAGGTAGAAAAATTAAAAGCACCTCCTAGCTGCAAATTGCTTAAAGACATTTTTTTGCAAAAGTGCAAAGCTAGAATTAGCGGCCTGGAGGAATTACTCAAGAATGCTTTGCCTCCAAATGAAATTGTGAAACGCCTGAAAAAACAAAACATGGAAATATCCGCGATATCAAAGAAATATACTGACGAACGGCAGCGCATTATTGAAGAAGGCGGGATTAAGCTTTAGATTTGCTTTGGGGCGAATTTAATTTTCAAAGAAAAGGAGATCGTTAAACAATGGAAAGGACATATCTTACCCGGGAAGGCTACGAAAAGCTCATGCATGAGCTTGAGCATCTAAAAATTGTAAAGCGTAAAGAGCTATCTAGCGCAGTTGAGCATGCAAGGCTTTTGGGCGATTTAAAGGAGAATGCCGAATATGATGCCGCGAAGGAAGCGCTTGCTTTTAACGAAAAAAGAATACACGA
>JAQVOZ010000016.1 GCA_028702365.1 Candidatus Omnitrophota bacterium
ATATTGCGACGCCGTCACGAACTTGACAAAAGCGAAAGCATTCTAAAGGAGATAATTAATAAAAATCCTAAGTTTTCTCCTGCCTATATAAGCCTTTCCTATATAAGGTATACAAAAACAGATTTTAGGGGGGCAAGCAAACTTGCTTTATACGTTATTAAGCAGGGAAGGCCGACAGTTGATTTAACTAACTATGTCAGAGCATATCTTTTATATGCCGGGGCAAAAGGGATGATTGCCCACTATGGCGGGCCAATTTCTAAAATTATAAATGGAACAGCAGTTTTTCCGGCATTGGAAACCGCGCAAAATTTGCTTCCGGAATATCCCGGAGTTTATTATGGGCTTGGCAGTTTCTACCTTTTGGCACCGGAAGTAGTAGGCAGGGATATTAATAAGGCAAAAGAATATTTGGAAAAAGCAGTTAAAGCCGACCCGTTTTTTGCCGATTCTTATGTGCGGCTTTCACAGGTATATCAGCTTAAAAAAGATGAAGTAGAGGCCCAGATTTATTTAAATAAAGCGCTTGCCGTTGACTCCGGAAATGAACTTGCATTGGATATAAAAAATGGAGGATGCAAGTTTATCTGTACCGGGCAAATCAAAGACTAAGGATTTGTTCGCAATAGCCTTTTAGCAGATTTTTGTATTGGATTTTCATTCTTGACGAAGAGATCGCTTCTTTTGCTTTGTTGAGGAAAAAAGAAATTTCTGTTTTACTGCAATTAAGCGCCCCTGTATTTACGGTTATTTCCCTGATTTTTTTTAAATCGTTTTTATTCGCATTATCTTTCGATAGTATTTTCTCTATAAATTTCCTGTCTTTGTTGTCCGAATTTTTATAAGCATACCAAATTGGTATTGTTTTTTTTGCTTCTTTTAAATCAGTTAATGTGGATTTGCCTATCTGGTCTTCCTCGGCGAACATATCAAGGATGTCGTCTTTTATCTGAAAGGCCCTGCCCAGATATATCCCGTATTTGAAAAGCTTGTCGATTTCCTTTTTTTCTGCCTTGGCCAAAACTGCGCCCATCATAAGCGGCGCGGAAAATGTATAATAAGCAGTTTTTAAATCATATATCTTATAGATATCTTTTTTATTTATTTCGCCAACACTTTTAATGCCGGATAAAAGCTCAATAAATTCCCCGCTGCCTGTATACATCGCTGCATCAAGGAGTATTCTTAAGGCTCTTTCTTTTTCCCTGTAATTTTGTTTTATGGATAAAAAAGTATGCAGGCTTAAAGCAAATATTACATCGCCAACAACAATACTTAAATCTTCACCGTTAAATTTTGCACGTTTTTTGCTGCTAAGATACGCGTTAAGCATTGCATGCATCGAAGGCTTGCCTCTTCTGGTTTCTGATTTATCTATGACGTCATCGTGGATAAGCATAAAATCGTGCAGGAGCTCGCAGGATATTGCGCTTTTATAAAGGCCGGGGGGTATTTTGTTTGAAAAACCACGAAAGCCCACTATAAAAAGCACAGGCCTTATGCGTTTGCCGCGGCGCAATGTGAAGTCTTCTATATGGTTAAATAAAAGAGGGGATATCTTACGCAAAGAATATGATTTTTCTATATCACGTATATAATTTTTAAGCTCTTTTTCTATTTTATTTTTTATTTTCAAAAACATTGCCTTATGGTAACATAGGAATAAAGCTAATGCAAACAAAATGAGTCTTATATGCTAAAGAACCTTATTGAAGCTTTCAGATTGCCTTTTGTAGGAGCGAGCGCCCTTCCCTTTATATTCGGCTCTATAATCAACAGAGAAAAATTTAATTTTGCCGGTTTTATTTTTGGGCTTGTTGCTGTGATAGCCACGCACATAAGCGCAAACCTTATAAATGATTATGCTGATTCAAGGTCAGGCGCTGACTGGCAGGATAAAAATTCCTATAAGTTTTTCGGCGGCTCAAAACTTATACAGCAAAACATATTTTCTGAAAGATTTTACCTTAAAATGGCCGTTATATTTGCCGTTATTTCTGCTTTCTCGGTTTTGCTTCTTTCTCTGGTTATGAAAAGTTTTCTGGTGGTGCTTATCTATAGCGTTGTAATAGTTTTGAGCTGGTTTTATTCAGTAAACCCTGTCAAATTCTCTTACCGCAGGATTGGAGAATTTGTTCTCTTTTTATTGTTCGGTCCGGTCCTGGTTATGGGAGGGTATTTTATACAAACCAGGATATTCCCGGATTTAAAAAGTTTTCTTTTGTCGTTACCTTTCGGATTTTTTACAACCGCCATTCTTTTTGCCAATGAAATACCTGATTTTACCGAAGACCGCAACGTAGGCAAGAACAACTGGGTAAGCTTAATAGGCGTGAATAAATCTTTTTTATTCTATTGCCTGTTAATTGGTCTAGGTTTTTCGTCTATAATAATAAATGTATTTGCCGCATTTTTAAGCCCCTGGGCATGTTTGACATTAATATTAATTGTTCCTGCGTATTCCGCAGCCAGGATAATCAAAAATTACTACGATAGCAAGTTTAAGCTTATCCAGTCTTCAAAACTCACAATTGGCATACAAACCTTCGTCAGTATCTGCCTTATTCTGGTTTCTTTGCTCAACCCCTGAAGCTCTCTGAGGCTAATTAATGTAATGTCGGGTTGGTTGTTCAGCTTATGAAACAATCACAGAAAACCAAAGTTGTAATCATTGGTTCCGGATTCGCAGGATTAAGCTCGGCGCTCGGGCTGTCCAGAGTTAATCGCGATTTGGAAATTACCGTTATTGACAGGAAAGAGACTTCTGATTTTCTGCCTTCGCTTCCTGATATTCTCGGAAGAGGGATAAGCCCGAAAGTTCTCGCTTATGATATAAAGTTAATTGCCAAAAAAAATGGTTTTGAGTTTATAAAGAAAGAAGTTTCTGCGATAGACCTTTCCGGGAAAAAAGTTTATGTGGGCAATAAAAAAATTGATACTTCGACCCCGCTCAGTATTTCCTCGACTTCACTCGGGACAGTGAACTTGTCGAATCATAACCCTGAGCGGGCGAAGCGAGCCGAATGGGTTGATTATGATTATCTGGTTATAGCGAGCGGGTCGGAAACCAATTTTTATGGAAATGACAATATAAAGGAATCCGCCTATACGCTTGATAGCGCAAATGACGCAGTAAAAATTATTACTGCGCTGAAAGGAAATTGTTTTGATACTTTTATAATTGGCGGCGGAGGCTATACCGGTATTGAGGTGGCTACTAACCTAAGGAAGTTTTCGCTGGAGAAAAAACAAAAAACGAAAATAATCATTGTTGAAAAATCAGAATCAATATTGGGGCCGTTGCCTCAATGGATGAAGGATTACGCAACCGGTAATCTTTCGGGGTTGAATATAGAAATACTTACAAAAAGCTCAATTGACCGCATAGAAGGCAGCTCCGTCAATGTTACTGGACAGAAGATATTTAATAATGCTTTAGTGATTTGGGCGGCAGGAGTTAAAACGGCAAAATTTATCCAGGAATTAAGCGCAGAGAAAAATGCACAGGGAAGGCTTATGGTAGATGAGTATTTGCGGCTTGATAAAAACTGTTTTGTTGCGGGTGACGCTGCATATATAAAATATGGGAAAAATTATTTAAGAATGGCAGTTCAATTCGCAATAGCGCAGGGTAATCTAACCGCAAGAAATATAATCAGTTCCATAAAAGGCAAAAAACTTTTGGAGTATAAACCACTTGATTTAGGATATATTATACCCATGGCAAACAATTATTCCTGCGGGAATGTTTTCGGGGTAAATTTAAGGGGAAAACTGCCTACGTTACTGCATTTTATTATGTGTATTTATAGGCTGCGCGGAGTGAGGAAAAAGATTGGGTTCATAAAAAATTTAATAGGAATAAGACAATACTGCACATAGCGCTAAAAAGAGGAGGTGTAAAATGTTAAATCTGGTGATTCTTATCCTAAGGTTGTGCCTTGCAGTTGTATTTATCGGGCACGGCCTGCAGGTAGCTTTTGGCCTTTTTGGCGGACCGGATATTTCCGGCTTTTCTAAAATGCTTGCTGGTTTAGGCTTTAAGGCGCCGACTGTATGGGCTTATATTGCAGTTTATACCCAGCTTATTGCCGGGTTATTTTTAATTCTCGGATTCTTAACGCGTTTTGCCGCTTTTTCTTTGTTTATTTTTATGCTGGTTGCAGTGATTACGGTTCATATCTCCAAGGGATTTTTTATACAGTCAGGAGGATTTGAATATAATTTTGTTCTTATGTGTATCTGCGCCAGCCTGATGCTTACTGGTTCGGGAAAATTTGGCATGACTCCTAAGCTGTAAGCGCGGATGCAAACGAGTAAAAAATCTATTGCGGAGAAGTTATTTTGTTCGTTATTGTTCTTGCTGCAGCCGGTATTACTTTTGTTCGAAATAAATTTATTGATTTATAATCTTTTTTAGTTTATGATAAACCAATATAATGGTTAAATTTAACGAAATAATCAGTGCGTCCTTGGAATGGACGGCAGCTGTATTGTTCAGGCCATTTAGCCCAAAAAAATGGCTGATTTTGACTTTTATTGCTTTTTTGGCGGGAGCTATTGCCGGCGGAAATTCTAATTTAAATTTACAAGAAAGGGATAACCGCACCAGGGAAGCTTCCGCAGCCCGGCAATACGAACAAAAATCTTTTCAAACTGCAAAAATATCTTCCCCGGAACAAAAATCAATCTCAAAAAAAGAAATCGAAAATCTTTTTAAAAAATCTGTTACCGGACCGGTTATTTTTATTATCATCTTGGCGGTTATCGCAGGGATTGTTTTATTTATAGTATTATCGTGGCTATGTTCACGTTTTTATTTTATTTTCCTGGAGGACGTCACTAAAAACGATGCTTCAATAGTCGTGCCTTTCAAAAATAACAGAGTTATCGGAAATTCATTTTTTAAATTTAATCTCATATTTATACTTTTGCTTATTTGTATTGTCGCGCTTATTGTTTTTCTGGGTTTTATATCTTTATCAAATATAGGAGCATTCAGTAAAGATGCATCTTTAGGTTTCTGGAAGATTTTATCCGCCATATTGCCCGCTATTCTATTATTTGTTTTCGTTGTCATCGTTTGTGCTTTAATAGGCCTGATTATGAATGACTTTGTAACTATCGTAATGTTTAAGGATAAAATAAAAATTATTCCGGCTATCAAAAAAGTTTTTTCTACTCTGGTATTGAATAAGTTAAATTTCGTTTTATATGTCCTTATCAAAATTGGTTTGGCTATTTCATCTTCGATAATTTATAGCATTGCGTCATTTGTGGCTGTTATGAGCCTGATTTTTCCTGCAGCTATTGTTGCAAGCGTTTTTTATTTTATTTTTAAAGTTATACCAAAAAATATGCAATCAATATTTATGGTTGTAGTTGTTTTGGCTGCTATACCGGTTATATTATTTTTGTGGTATTGTCTTGTATGCATGTATCTTCCTTTCGCTGTTTTCTTCAGGACTTTCAGTATAAAATTTTTTGGAAGGCTAAATGACAGGTACGACCTTTTTAAATGTACTGGTGAGTAATTGAGCATAAAGCGAAATGTTGTTAGGCGGTATTCGTTTTTAAAAAAGGAGTCAAAATGAAATGTGTAAACCATACCGATAGAGACGCGGTTGGGGTATGCAATTTTTGTACAAAAAGTATATGTTCCGAGTGCGTTGTCAATTTGAAAGGAGAAATTTATTGCAAAGAATGTGTTGCCTTGAAAATGGGAACCGCAAAAAAGGAAGAACATTCCCCGGCTCTTGCAGCGATTTTAAGCTTTATAATTGCAGGGCTTGGCCAAATGTATAACGGACAGGTCTGGAAGGGCCTGCTCATATTTATTACGTCTTTACTGTTTATCCCCTGGATTATAGGAATATTTGATGCGTACTTTGTTGCCAAAAAGATTAACAGGGGGGAGATTGTCTTAAAGAAAAAGACCGGTTGTCTAATTGCCATGATTGTGTGGGTTTTTATATCATGGGTCATGGTTTTTATCCTGGCTTTGTTTGCCGCGATAGCGATACCTCAGTTCATGAAGGTAAAAATGCGTGCAGGGGAAAATACAACGTTGGCCACGCTGAAATCTATTTCTTTTGCACTTGAATCTTATGCTAGCAAGAATAGTAATGTTTATCCGCAAAGCGAAGATAGTTTGCTTAATCTGGAGCCGCGGTATTTATCCATGCCCTATAACAACCGTAAAATTTACGGTTATTTATTTACGGAAGAATTAAGTTCTTCAGGGTATAAAATTACGGCAACTCCCCTAAATTGTAATGTGACAGGAACAAAAATATATACTATTGAAACCGGAGGAAAATTATCTGAAAGTAATTGTGCGGGGCCGGGCACCGTATATAAAGAAGATTAAAGAGGAGGATTGTAATGCGAAATAAGGTAATATGTTTGTGTTTTATTTCTCTTTTATTCTTAGGTAATGTATTTTGCGACACAATAATTCTTAAGTCAGGCAAGCAGGTTGAAGGAAGCATTAAAGAAAGGACGAACGACGCCGTTAAGGTTGATATGGAAGGCGTAGTGATAACCTATTACCTGATGGATATCGATTCGATAAACGGCCAGAAAGTAATTATAGAAAGCGTTACAGTAACTGAAAAGGTAAGTCCGCAAACCACACCCGTGCCGACTGAAACATATCCAGGCGGAAAAGATGAATCTTCAGGTTTGCAAGTTCCGGGTGATCAAGAAGAAACTATTCCTGAAACTTCTGCTCCGTCCAGTTTTAAGGTGTCTCCGGGGTTAGAGAAATCCACAGTACCGCTAGGACTTGCTGCCGGTGTAGTTGGCGGTATGATTTTGTTAGTATTATTTATGGGTATAATAATTTATGTTTATACATCAATATGCCTTCAATTTATTGCGAAGAAAACAGGCAATGAGCCTTTATTTTTGGCATGGATTCCGTTTGCGCATCACTTTTTAAGATTTAAAATTGCAAAAATGAACTATCTCTGGATTTTTGTTCCTGTAGGTGTGTTTTTCCTTAGTTTTATAGGCGGTTTTTCTGTCAGTTTATTCAATGCTTTAAGTGGCGCTGGCAAAGCTGCCGTGACTGCCAATCCGATATTTATGATTCTGAATTTTTTTCTTACGGCTATTTATGCTGTATTTTCCGGCTTCCTCTGGTATAAGATTTCATTAGCCAGAAACAAAAAAGGCTGGATTGGTGCTTTGATGGCCATAAGTATTCTTAATGCCGTACCATTTGTTTCTTTTATATCGCTTATTGGTTGCGGGGTTATAATGGGTTATTTAGCTTTTTCCGAATAAATAAGGCCAATCCTTGACAACATATTATCAAGGATTAAGATGGCTTATGCCTGCGGTTTACGTTCACACGCCTGTTTCGCAGGCAGGTTGCCGTAAATCGTCTGCTCATTAAAGGAGGATGCCAAATGTTTTGTAAGTCTTGCGGTAAAGAAATAAAAGATGAAGCTGAAATTTGCGTAAATTGCGGCGTAAAAATAATAAAGCCATGCGAAGGTCAAAAAGAATGGATTGTGGCGTTGCTTCTATCGGTATTTCTCGGGCACCTTGGCATAGACAGGTTCTACCTTGGCTACATTGGTCTTGGCATACTAAAGCTTATAACATTTGGCGGCTGCGGTATCTGGTGGCTGATAGACTTGATACTTATAGCTGCGGGCCAGCTTAAAAGTGCAGACGGAAAACCCCTCGTTAAAAGATAAGTGAAAAAATTATTTATTGAATGTATTTCGCTTTCAACCTCTCCGGCGCGGCTTGCAGTGTTATTTGCGGCCCTGCTTTTTCTTTGTTTAGTTGACCTTTCTCGCCTGCATATTCCTGATTTATGTATCTGGGAAAAAATATTCGGTTTCTGTCCGGCAGAGGGGACATTGCACTCGCTTAATGCTTTTTTTAGAGGAAATTTTTCGCAAAGCCTGAGATATAATTTAAACATACTGGTTATTGTGCCGGTTTTGCTATTTATGATAGTAAAAGACGCTTTAGCTGTATTTAGATTTCGGAAATAATAACCAGCCAACCGCTTACCCCCTTCCTAATATATACTATTTTAACCGGCAGCCAGCTTATTGCCTTGACAGAATTATTAATATATGTTATATTCAATATTATTAATAGTTAATGTTATTAAATATATCTAAAACGACTTCCGGGCGCCTAGATACCCGAAAAATATTGAAAATATTTTTCGGGAGCGCCTCGGAAGTTAATTTCTTCGCCTGCGGCGAAGAAATTAAGGAGGTTGAAATGCCTATATCACTTGAAGCTTTTGCCGACAAGCTTAATGAAATTATGCCTCTGGCATTCAAGGAGCTTACTAAAAAGCTCACAATGGAATTGCATAAAAATAAAATAACCCTTCCGCAATTTTTTGTTCTGGAATTTTTGAGTAGGGAAGGCGGATCAAAGATGACTGAGCTTGCTCATTTTATGAATGTAACAACTGCTGCAATGACCGGCATAGTCGATAGGTTAGTAAGGGAAGAATATATCGAACGCATTTATGACAAAAATGACCGCAGGATAATAAAAGTTAAATTAACCAACGCAGGCAATATTCTTGTCAGAAAAACTTGTGAACGCAAACAGCAAATGATTATTAAAATATTCGAAAAAATATCCGAAGCAGACAGGGAACATTATCTTAGGATTCTTAAACAGGTAAATAAGATATTACTTGAAGAAAGCGATGCAGGCAAACGAGAAAGATAAGTTTATTTTTGTTTTCATATTTGTTTTTTAACGAAGCAAAAGCAGAATAATGAAATTTATAAAAAATATCATAGTTGTTAGTTTAATAAATTTACTGGTCTTGGGGAATATTTCTCTTGCCGCCGATAATGAAAAAAAAGCAACTTCCGATACCAAAAAGGCGCGCGAAATAGAAAAGGCCATTTTTATGGCTAGCGGAGCGCAAAATAGAGTCTTAAAAATCGGTATGGTTGATTGTATAGCCTATGCTTTAAAAAATAATTCAGAAATTCTTGTCAAACATATTGAACCGAAACTGAAAGAAGATGATGTAAAAATAGCCAAAGCGGATTTTGAACCGACTTTTAATGCCGAATATACAGTCCACGATAAAAATGAAGTTTCTTCCAATATTTTGCAGGGAGCAGAGGTTTATAATTCCCAAGATATGAAGCTTAATGCCGATGTTTCGGGCAAATTTATAACCGGCACAGAATATAAGATGGAATTTCTTAATCAAAGGTATAAAAGTGATTCCGTATATCAAATTTACAATCCTTATTATACGACCGAGCCAAAAATTACTATTACTCAGCCTCTTTTCAGAGATTTTGGTATTTTGGTAAACAAAGCGGATATTATAGTAGCCCAGAATAATAGATTACAATCCGGAGCGTCTTTTAAAAATACGGTTATGGATATTATCAGCAAGTCGAAAACAGCTTATTATAATTATGTCTATTATCTGGAAGCTTTCGCGATTGCCAAATTGTCTCTGGAGCGTGCCCATAATTTACTGCAAATAAATAAAGCCCGATACCAAAAAGGGCTTATAAGCTCGGTTGATTTACTGGAAACTGAGGCTGCCGCAGCGCAGAGAGAAAAAGCAGTGATTGCAGCTGATACAATGGTTAAGAGGGCAGAGGACGACCTTAAACTTATTACTAATTTAGTCGATGATCCAGAAGTCTGGAACGCTAAAATTGAGCTAATCGATAAACCGGAATTTCAGGTTGTAGAGGTGGATTTGCTGCAAAGCTTAAAAAATGCTTTTATATATAGGCCGGATTATTATTCTGCGAAAATAGATTTGCAAACCCGTGATATTAACATCGTGACTGCCAAAAACGCTTTGCTTCCTACTGTTGATTTAATCGGCAGTTTCGGCTTAAATGGATTAGGAAGAGACTATCAGGATGCCATTGGAAAAGCTAACCCCGATTATACTGACTGGAGTGCCGGAGTTAAATTCAGCCTTCCCTGTTGAGGCGGGGACCGGGCAAAGCATGACCAGAGAAAATTGGAAAAGGCCCAAGCCTTGCTTTCATTCAAGCGATTGGAACAGAATATTATTCTAGAGATTAGGGATAAGGTTAGGCTCGTTGAGGCGCGCCGGCAGCACGTAGACGTGGCTAAGCTTTCCAAGGAAAAAGAGACTCAAAATTACGAAGCGCAACATGAGCGTTATGCCGCAGGGCAGGTTTCTACTCATGATATGTTGGATTATCAGGATAAATTAGCCCAGGCAGAACTCGATTTTGTTAACGCATTGGTTGAATATAATATAGCTTTCATTAATCTGGATAAATCTCAGGGTTTGACTTTGATTAAGAACGATATAAAATTGGAGGGATAAATGGCAACCAAATTTAAACAATTGTTATTCATTTATATAATCCCGGGGCTCGTGTTTATTTTGCTTTTCGCAGGCTGCAGCGCAAGGCCGGTAGAAAAAGCAGAAAAAGAAAAAACAGTCATACCGGTTAGAGTTATGCGGGTTGAGCTTAAAGCTATTCAGAAGACCTTGGATTACGTAGGTGATATAAAGGCAGAAGATGAAGCTATTGTTTATCCTAAGGTGGGCGGTAAGATAATTGAGAAGCTTAAGAACGAAGGAGACCCTGTGCTAAAAGGTGATGTTATCGTTTATATTGACCGCGACGAGGTAGGATTTAAATTCGAAAAGGCTCCGGTAGAAAGTCCGATGAGCGGGATTATCGGCAGGGTTTACGTCGATATCGGAACGCAAGTTAGCCCTCAGACCCCAGTTGCCTTAACAGTGCATATGGATAATGTAAAAATAAATTTTGATATACCGGAACAATATCTGCCGAAAATCTCCATTGGCCAAACCGCGCAAGTTTTTGTTCAGGCTTATCCCGATGAAGCGTTTACTGGAAAGGTTTCGCGGATAAGCCCGGTATTGGATTTAGAGACGCGAACCGCACCCATAGAAATAATTATTCCCAACCCAAACCATGCTTTGAAATCCGGTATGTTTGCCCAGGTGGAGTTAGCCATCGCGGAACATAAGAATGTGCCGGTGATTGTAAAAGAGGCGATTATGGGAAAAGACCCCGGGTTTTATGTGTACACGGTTAAAGATAATAAAGCGCAGCAGAAAAATATAAAATTAGGCATAAGGCACGCTGCGGATTACGAAGTATTAGAGGGGCTACGAGAGGGGGATTTAGTGGTAGTGATGGGTCAGCAGAGATTATACGATGGTGCCCCTGTTAGCATTGAGGCAGAAAAACAGCCTTCAGAAATAGAAACTAGAGGAGATAAGTAACGATGAATCTTCCGGAATTCGGCGTAAAAAAGCCGGTTACCAATTTAATGATTTTCTCGGTAATTATCATACTGGCATTGTACAGTTTAACCCGTTTAGGAGTAGATTCCATGCCGGAAATCGAGCCGCCGGTAATTTCCGTCATATCTACCTATGAAGGCGCCAGCCCCGAAGATGTGGAAACGAAGGTGAGTGAGCCGTTAGAAAACCAGCTGGCTACTACCCCAAGAGTAGAAAAAATTACTTCGCGTTCGCTCGAAGGGCTTTCAGTCGTTACGCTTAAATTTAGCTGGGGCACTAACCTTGATGAGGCCTCAAACGATATCCGCGACCGCATCGATCTTGCCAAGCGCTATCTTCCTGATATTCCTGAGGAGATGGAAAATCCTTTCATCTTTAAATTTAACACCGCGATGATGCCTGTCCTTTTTATAGGTATAACCGCTGACCAGAGTTATCCCGAATTGTACGATATGATTGACAAAAGAATAGTTGATTCTTTAAATCAGCTTCCTGGGGTAGGGACAGTTCAACTTATGGGTGGATTGCAGCGCCAGATTAATATCCATATAGACAGGAACAAGCTTGACGGGTACGATTTTTCCATACTTGACGTTAAAAGTATTTTGGCCCAGGAGAATGTTACTCAGCCGGCCGGAAATATAAAATCCGGGTTAACGGATTATCTTTTACGTGTGCCGGGAGAATTTGCTACGCCCGATGAGATAAATTCAGTTATCTTAGGCAAACGTAAGGGCAATCTTGTTTACTTAAAAGACGTTGCTTGGGTGGAGGATGGTTTTAAGGAGGTAACCCAAATAGTGCGCATTAACCGCAAGAACGGCCTTTTGATGATGATTCAGAAACAAACCGGTACTAATACCGTGCAAGTAGCGACTCTGGTTAAAAAGAAGTTAGCCGAGCTTGAAGAGACTCTCCCCAAAGATGTAAAATTTTCCATAGTCATGGATTCTTCCCAGGATATTATTGATTCTCTTAATTCGCTTTCCTCTACAGTTTGGACAGGCGGAGTCCTGGTTATTTTGGTAGTCTGGTTCTTCCTGCGCCAATTTTTGCCCAGCTTAATCATTGCCCTGACTATTCCTTTTTCGCTTCTTATCGCCTTTATCTATCTTTTCTTAAGTGGAAAGACCATAAATACTATCAGCCTTTCTTCTTTAACTATTGCTATCGGTATGGTTGTGGATAACGCAATTGTCGTGGTGGATAATGTTTTTAGGCACCTAGAGAGGGGCCAACGCCCGAAGGAGGCTTCAATTTTCGGTACCTCCGAAATGTTTCTTTCTATTGCTGCCTCAACGCTTACTACGATAGTTGTATTTTTGCCGATGCTTTTTATTACCGGCGTAGTAGGGATAATGTTCGGTGAACTGGCAATAATTATAACCGTTACTCTTTTAGGTTCGCTTTTTACCGCCGCGACATTTAGCCCAATGCTTTGCTCTAAATGGATGAAGGTGGTTTCTGGGCAGCCAAAATCAAAAAATAAATGGTTTGATAAATTCTACCACATCTCCGAGCGCTGGTTTAAATCCTGGGAAGAATCATACGCCAAGGCTCTTTCATGGTGCCTGAGCCATAAAAAAATAGTTATTTTCGGATTCTTAGGAGCGTTTATCTGCAGTTTATTTTTAACCAGGTTTGTCGGAAATGAATTTATACCTGAGGAAGATACAGGACGCATAAGCTCTTCTATAAATTTACCTATCGGCACGCGCGTGGAAGAAACCGACAAGGTTGCCGCAAGAATAGAAAAGATATTTAAAGAGGAAGCGCCTGAAGAGAGGTTTATGTATGTTAGAAGCGGGTTAAACCAGGGAATCGGCACGGCAATGGGGGGGCAATCCGGAAGCCATATTGTTTCGGCAGGCGTTAAGCTTGTGCCTAAAACCGAAAGAAAACGCTCCGTTAAAGAAATAGCCGATGTTATCAGGAAAAGGATTAAAGGCATTCCCGGAGTATTAAAAACAGACATTTCTACGGGAGATGCTATGGGAAAGATGATTACCGGCGTGTCAGGCAAGCAGGTTCAGGTTGAAATTATCGGCCATTCTTTTGATGATACCGATAGTTTAGCGCATAAAATAAAAGAAATTATGGAGGAAACCAATGGCGCGATAGACGTAAGTATTTCTCGCGAATTAAACCGTCCTGAACTAAGAGTAGAAGTATATCGGGAAAAAGCAGCAGCATTAAGCCTAAATATGCGTACTATCGCCGACAGCATTAAGACTTTTATTAAAGGCGCAACAGCTACGAGATACCGCGATAGAGGAGAAACCTATGATATATATGTGCGCCTGGAAGAACAATTCCGCGCTAAACCGGAAGACGTGGAA
>JAQVOZ010000185.1 GCA_028702365.1 Candidatus Omnitrophota bacterium
GATAACCATGCAGTTAAGCCATCTAGCGCCTTGTGCCTGGGTGTATTGCTTCTGAAATTCCACATAAGGCAAAACGCCTAATATTTGCTGATATATTTTTGTGAATTTCCTCTTTTTATCAAGAAAACTATTAATTCTTTCAAGCTGCGCCAGGCCCAGGGCTGCCTCAATATTGGTCATTCTGTAGTTGAACCCTATTTCGGGATGATAATAACTTCTATTTTTATCGGCGGCCTGGTTGATAAGAAACCTTATATGTTCTATTTTTTTCTCATCTTCGGAAACAATCATTCCGCCGCCCCCGGTCGTTATTAATTTATTGCCGTTAAAACTAAAACATCCGAAATTACCAAACATGCCTGTTTGTTTGCCCTTAAAACTTACGCCTAAACTTTCCGTACTGTCCTCAATGACAACTAAATTATATTTTTGCGCAATTTCCATTATCCTGCCCATATCGCAGCAAGTGCCGAATAAATGGACAGGAATTATAGCTTTTGTTTTTGTGGTAATATGGCTTTCTATTTCTTCGGGCTGGATATTCCAGGTATCCGGGCTTACGTCCGCAAGAACCGGCTTTGCGCCAACATATAAAACTGGATTAACGGTGGCAACGAAAGTCAAACAGGGGACAATTACTTCATCGCCGTCGCCAATTCCTGCCTCAAGCAAAGACATATGAAGGGCCGCTGTGCCACTTTGTAGAGCAACTGCTTTTTTTGCTCCTAAAAATTTTGCGAATTTTTTTTCAAATTGGCCGACAAACGGACCAAATGTCGATATGTATCCGCTATCTATCGCTTTAGTAAGATATTTTTTTTCAATCCGTCCTGCGTTCGGCGCGTCAAGATGATAAATTTTAGACATTATATATAAATGGTTTATATAAATGGTGGTTTTTTCTGAGCCAGGCAATCGTTTTTTCCAGGCCTTGCTCCAAATTATATTGCGGCGACCAGTTGATTATTTTTTTGGCTTTTGTTATATCGGCTTTAAGCCTTTCTACTTCGCTGCCTTTGGGGCGGACCCGCTCTTTCTGGATTTCTATCTTTTTATTAACCCGCATAAGCTTCATAATAATACCGGCAAGGGCCCTGATAGTCACTGTAGAATTTGTTCCGATATTGATAATATTGCCTACGGCGCTTTTTGACTCTGCTCCTCCGATAAACCCCCTTACCGTATCTGCCACATATACCAGGTCTCTTTCAGGATATAAAGACCCTATCTTTATTATCTTACTGCCGGCAAGTATCTGGGTAATAATTGTAGGGATTATCGCTCTCGCTGATTGCCGCGGCCCGTAATTATTAAACGGCCTCATCAATACCGTTGGCAAATTAAATGAGCGGTAAAATGCCAGTGTCAAAAAATCAGCAGCTGCTTTTGTGGCAGCATAAGGCGATTGGGGGTTTATGCGATGCTGCTCGTTTATGGAAGGACGACACGCTGTGCCATATACTTCGCTGGTAGAAGTTTGTATAATTTTTTTGATGCCCAGCTCTTTAGCCGCCTGTAAAATATTTAAAGTCCCTTTTATATTGGTATCAACATAACTCTCGGGGGAACGGTAAGAATACGGGATGCCAACCAGGGCGGCAAGATGGAATACCATTTCGCAGCCTTCCATGGCCTTTCTAACACCGTGAGGATCCTGGATGTCTCCATTAAATATCTCAAGTGAATTTTTTATTTCTTCATCTATGCGATCTATCCAGCCCCAAGAGTTAAAAGAATTGTAATGGACAAACGCCCTAACTTCGTAGCCTTTTTTAACAAGGGCTTCTGCCAGATGGCTGCCGATAAATCCCCCTGCACCGGTGACAAGAACTCTCTTTTTCATAATTACATCCCCTTTGATTAAAGTGTATTAATCTTTGATAGACATTCCGTACTCTTTTTTCACATATGAAATAACGGGACGGAATTTACTGCGAGGATAGGTCGTCAATTCGGCAAAAGGAATATATTCCACTCTCACATTGACGCTGCGCCCAACAATATTAGATATCATTTCCAGAAGTTTTTTTTCGTTATCCTGACCGAAATCGGCGGATTTAGATATTTTAACAACCAGCCTGCTGGCTTCTTCCTGGATAATTTGGCCCAAGGTAATGCCATTAACAAAGTTGAAAACTTCGGACAAAGAACTTATATATCTACCATCCGGAGTTACTATAACATCGCTTAACCTGCCCTGAACAGATTTTATTATTGGCAAACCTCTTTTACAGGGGCATGTGCCCGCGTTGGGGCTTGCCGAGATAATATCATCGTGAGAATATCTTAAAAGCGGCATCGCAAAATTATATAAATTTGTCCCTATGGCCAACCCCGTATACCCGCTGCTACAAGGCCCCAATCCGGGCAACCGTAAATCCTTAATTTCAATTATTCCATAGTCCGAGTTAATATGATATCCGCCTTTTTCACATTGAGATATCGCTCCGGTTCCTTCCATATTACCATACGAATCAAACACTTGACAGCTAAAGCTTTTTTCAATAAGTTTTCTCTGGTAATCTAAAAGCATTTCTCCTACGGGAAAAACTGCCTTCAGGGAAATACTGTGATGCGGTTTGTTTCTTAACAGAAGGCTGAATGCGTATATCGCCGTTGCGGGGCCCCTGAAGAAAACAATGCGGCGCTTTTTGATTTCGTTAATTATTAAATCTAAATTTTGCTCAGACAACAGGTTGCCGTTAATGATAAGCCTGCGGACAACAGGGTCATAATAAAAAGGCTTATTGGTATTTTTTTTCTTTTTTAAAAAAAACCAGCAGGATATCTCCCCTATAGGGCTTCCTATCTTATATCCGCCCCAACTCCAATGCCTGAGATAATAAGCTATTTCGAGAGTCCTCGCAAATCTATCGCGATAGAACATAACCGGGGCGCTGGAAGTTCCGGTTGTATTATATCCTATAGGTTTAAATTTTCCGGCGTTTTTGGCAAAGAATAAATCGCGGGATACATTAAATATATTTTTATCTAAAACAGGTATTTTTTTTAAATCGCCCAGGCTTGTTATATCTTTGGGAGTTATACCGCCTGCTGCAAACAGTTTTTGGTAATAAGGGACATTCTCATAAACATGGTTGAGCATAATTTTTAATTTCTTAAATTGATACGCTTCAAGCTCTTGAAGGCTAAACCATTGGCTTTTTTCCAGAAAATTTCTTAATTTTAAAATAGATACCGGGTAACAGAAGTCGGTTAGTTTAAAATCTATTGGCATATAATTCTACTTATGCGTAGGCACTTAATCCCTTACCTGGAAATAATAAAAGCTGGCGACTGCATCTTCCCATTCTTTTCTGTCGCGCTTAGTCATAGATAAAAAATGAGCCAGTTTATCAGCCATTAACATACAAT
>JAQVOZ010000186.1 GCA_028702365.1 Candidatus Omnitrophota bacterium
CCGCGGATTGCATGCCTGTATTTTTAAGCAGCAAAGAACTTAATGCAATAGGCATTATTCATGTGGGCTGGCGCGGAGCAAAAAAAGGGATACTTGATAATATAAAGTATGACTTAAAATCATTTAAGGCAATTGCCGGGCTTGGCATGCGGCAATGCTGTTATGAGGTCGGCAGGGAATTTTTAGAGTATTCCGAGTTTAGCGCATTTTTAAGAAGCGATGGTAATAGCCTGTATTTTGATCCAATAGGTTTTATCAAGAAAAATCTTGCGATTCATGGTTTGAGAGAGGATAATTTTTTTGATTTAAACATGTGCAGCCATTGCTCAAAAGAAAACTTTTTTTCTTTTAGGAGAGACTCAACTGATAATCGTACGCTATCTTTCATCGTTAAGACAAAATGAATACAAACGCCTGCATTTACAGAAAACAATAGATTTATAAAATTTATGTGATACAATTATAAATTCTTATTCATAAAACTAAAATGGAACCAAAGAAAACACCTTTATACCAAAAACACCTTGAAAATAAAGCTCATATTGTAGATTTTTCCGGCTGGGCTTTACCTATAGAATATACAAGTATCCTAAAGGAAACCAGGGCGGTACGTTTGTCTTGCGGCCTTTCTGATGCTTCGCATATGGGCGAGATAATCGTAAAAGGCAGCCAACCGCTGGATTTTCTCCAGGCGCTTACTCCCAATGATATTTCCAAAACCAAACCCGGGCAACTTCGGTATAACGTCTTTTTGAATGAAAAGGCAGGCATAATAGATGACCTTATGGTTTATAATTTAGGAGATAGTTTTTTATGCGTAGTCAATGCTTCCAACATAAACAAGGTATACACGCATCTTTGTAAGGCTAAATTGGAAGGAAAATATGTAAAGCCGGATAATGTAGAAATTGTTGACGAAAGTCCCGAGATTTCTCTTCTTTCCCTGCAGGGGCCGGAAAGCGCAAAAGTTATCAGCGAAATTTTCGGTAAAGACATAAATAATCTAAAATATATGCATTTTGCACAGTTAAATTTTGAAAATAAAAATATTATTTTATCCAGAAGCGGTTATACCGGAGAAGACGGATTTGAGTTATATTGCCCAAACAGTATTGCAGGCTCTTTGTGGGACATTGTACTTGAAAAAGGAAAAGGGCACGGCTTATGTTTATGCGGCCTGGGCGCAAGAGATGTTTTACGTATTGAGGCAGGATACCCGTTATACGGCCATGAGATAAATGATGATACTAACCCGCTTGAAGCTTCTTTAGATTGGGTGGTTAAATTTAAGAAAGATTTTATTGCTAAAGATAAACTTAAAAATGCCGAGATTGCGAGTCTGCGTGTAGGTTTTATCATGCAGACAAGAGCTATTGCGCGCCAGGGTTACAGCGTGTATAGTAAAGATAAAATAATAGGCAAGGTTACAAGCGGAACTTTTTCTCCAAACCTGGATAAATTTATAGGCATGGCTTATGTAGAAAAAGAATTTAGCAAAACCGGGACATCCATAGAAATAAAAATAAGAGAAAAATTTTATAAAGCACAAATATCTGATTTTAATTTTATAAAGCCAAGGACAAAAAGGGGGTTGTAATGAGTACTTTGAAGTTTTCCAAAACTCATGAATGGGCAAAAATAGATAACAACACCGCAGTAATAGGCATAACTGATTACGCGCAAAAATCATTGGGCGATATTGTTTTTATAGAGCTGTCTAAGGTTAAAGATAAAGTAAAACAAGCAGCGCAATTCGGTACCATAGAATCAACCAAGGCAGCCAGCGAACTATATTCACCCTTAAGCGGAGAGGTGCTTGAGGTAAACAAAGATTTAATTAATAATCCCCAGTGGGTTAATGAATCTCCTTTAGAAAAAGGCTGGATGATTAAAATTAAAATAGAAAATAGCAGCGAATTGAACAGTCTTATGGATGAAGCCGCATACAAGGATTTTGTTGCAAAAGAAGCCCACTAAAACCGGATTCCATAAAAATATGCCTTATATTTTAAATACCGAAAACGATATCAAGGAAATGCTTCGCGTGATAGGAGCACAAAACCTGGATGATCTCTATAAGCATCTGCCTTCTAAAATCAGACTTTCCGGAGAGCTCAATATTCCTGAAGGATTAAGCGAACAAGAAGTCAAGCAATCAGTAAGAAATCTTGCGGGCAAGAATAAACCTCTGGATAGTTTCAATTCATTTTTGGGCGCAGGTTTATACGACCACTACATACCTTCAGCTCTCGCGCCGCTGATTTCACGTGCGGAATTTTTAACTGCTTATACCCCTTATCAGGCTGAATGTTCACAGGGTATCCTTCAGGCAATATATGAATATCAAAGTTATATCTGTTTATTGACAGGTATGGATGTTTCAAACGCTTCTTTGTTTGACGGAGCGAGCAGCTTGGCGGAAAGCGTGCTTATGTCTTTAAGGATAACCAAAAGAAACAAAGTTATTATTTCTTCCGCAATCAATCCGGAATATAAAAAAACGCTTTATACTTATTTAAGCGGTTTTAATTTTAAAATACAGGAAATCGATTTTAATACACAAGGCTCCACGAATATTGATTCGCTTAAGCAGATTTTAGATGAAAATACCGCTTGTTTTGCTTTGCAGAGCCCAAGCTTCTTTGGAATCATAGAAGACACGGAAAAATTTTCTTCTTTGGCAAAAGAAAAAGGCGTATTAACAATTCTTGTTACAAACCCTATTAGTTTATGTTTGTTAAAAGAGCCTGGTAATTGCGGCGTAGATATTGTCTGTGGCGACGGGCAGGTATTAGGAGGTAGCATAAGTTTAGGGGGCCCAAGCTTTGGTTTTCTTGCGACAAAAAATGAATTTTTAAGGCAGATGCCGGGCAGGCTCGTAGGCAAAACGGTTGACCGCGAAAATAAAACCGCCTATTGCCTTACCTTACAGGCAAGGGAGCAGCATATAAAAAGAGAAAAAGCGACCAGTAATATCTGTTCAAACCAGTCGCTCAACGCAATACAGTCGGCAATTTATTTATCTTTGATGGGCAAAGACGGACTTACAAAGTGCGCATTGTATTCTCTTAACTTGGCGCATTATTTTTACGAACATCTTAAAGAAGTAGAAAAGATAAAGCTTAATTTTTCACAGAATTTTTTTAATGAATTTATCTGGCAGGTAGATGACGCCAGGGCTGTGGTAAAAAAACTGTACAAGGAAAAAATTATTGCCGGATTAACCATTGATGATTCTTACCCCGGACTTAAAAATGGAATATTAAGCTGCTGAACAGAGACGAAAACTAAAGAGCAAATTGACGATTTTATAGAAACGCTGAAAAATATATTAAAGTAATATGGA
>JAQVOZ010000187.1 GCA_028702365.1 Candidatus Omnitrophota bacterium
AAACGGCACAGAACAGCCGGAAAGGGTAAAAGTAAGAGCGCCAACGCTTGCTAATATAAGAACGGTTAAATATATGCTTCGTGACAGGTACCTGGCTGACATGCCTATAGTTATAGCGGCGATAGACCCCTGTTTTTCCTGTACGGACAGAGTAGTTGCGCTTAATAATTCCCTTACCAAAAAAAGAGAAGTTATGGAGTGGCAGGCGCTGCGCAGTTACAGCATAGACTGGTATAAAAAACAAGGTATAGATTTTACTAAACTAAACAAGAAGTTAAAGCCGGCTTAAAATGCTTTACCAATTATTTTCAATATTAATATTCCCGGGGTTTTTGTTTTTAGCTGTTGCGTCGCAATTTGCGGAATTTCTGGACAGAAGAATCTACGCAAGGCTGCAAAATAGAATTGGTCCGCCGTGGTTTCAGCCTTTTGCCGATTTTATCAAGCTTATTGCCAAAGAAGAACTTATTCCAAGCGCGGCAAATCCGAGA
Organism: Candidatus Omnitrophota bacterium; assembly: GCA_028702365.1. Classification (GTDB taxonomy): domain Bacteria; phylum Omnitrophota; class Gorgyraeia; order Duberdicusellales; family 4484-171; genus JAJYOP01. The sequence continues at coordinate 492 of JAQVOZ010000187.1, forward strand.
ATGTTTAAAATGATGCCTATATTTGCATTTTCGTCGGCAGTCTGCGCTTTTTTATATATTCCGCTTTACAGGGCGCACTCGCTTTTTTATTTCGATTCTGATTTAATCATCATACTTTATCTTATGACTATTCCAACACTTGCATTTTTTATCGGAGGATGGTATTCGACTTCACTTTTTGCAAGAATAGGCTCGGTGCGTTCCCTTACCCAATTGTTTGCGTACGAAGTCCCGTTATTCATGGGTATTCTTTCAGCGGCCTTACTTGCTGATACCTGGTCAATATCGCAGCTTAGTGTTTTTTACGGTAGCCATCCGTTTTACTGGCTTTTTAACCTCATAGGTTTTGGCGTTTCACTTATAGCGCTTTTGGCGAAACTGGAAAAAGGCCCGTTTGATATTCCCGAAGCAGAAACCGAAGTTGTTGCAGGTTCGTTTACCGAATATAGCGGCCGGCATTTAGCATTTCTGCGCCTTACCTTAAACGTTGAAATGGTTGTGGGAAGCGCCCTTTTAGCCGCAGTATTTTTACCTTTTGGTTATGAATTCGGCGCATGTATTGGTTTTTTTATTTTCCTCTGTAAAATAATATTCATAATTTCATTGCTTTCTTTAGCCAGGACTGTTTTTGCGAGAATGCGTATTGACCAGATGGTAAATTTCTGCTGGAAATATCTGGTTCCGTTTGCTTTTCTGCAGTTGTTATTTAACCTTGTTCTAAAAGGAGTTTTAGTAAGATGAGGCCGGGAAAAATGATAAGGCAGGTGCTTCAGTCGATACTGAAAAAGCCTGTCACCATAATGTATCCTTACGAAAAGTTGGATATGCCTGATAAGTTTAGGGGCAAGCTTAGATACTATCCTGAGAAATGTATAGGCTGCCGGCTTTGCATAAAAGACTGTCCGACAGGCGCTATAGATATAAAGAAAATAGGGGAAAAGCAATTTGAGGCGCACATTGATTTAGGTAGGTGCATTTATTGCGCTCAATGTGTTGATAGTTGCCCGAAAAAAGCACTGGAGGCCACAAAAGACGTAGAGCTTGCGCAATTGGACGATAATAAGTTAAAGATAATATTCCATGCAGCCCCTCATAACCCAGCTGATAAATAAACTAAAAGGCGCCAAACGTGTCGTTGTCTTAGGAGTCGGCTCAGAGCTTCGCAGCGACGATGCCGCAGGCATGCTTGCGGCAAAAGCTATCGATAAAAAAATTAAAAAAGACAAAAAGCCCGCAATCGCTGTGCTTTTCGGAGAAACTGCCCCGGAAAACCTTACCGGAGAAATAAAAAAATTAAAACCAACTCATCTTATAATAATTGACGCCGCAGATATTTCCGGAAAAAGCGGAGAGGTTTCATTGTTCGACCCTGAAAACATAAAAGGAGTTTCTTTTTGCACGCACCAGCTGCCGATGAATATCATGATTGATTATTTAAAAAATTATATTGATTGCGAGATTATGGTTGTAGGCATCCAGCCCAAAAATCTTAAAGTGGGAAATAATCTTTCCAAAGAAGTGAAGATTGCGGTAAAATATGTGGCCGATGTTATTTTGGGGGCTATATACAAAGATATTAAACACGTTGTACATTCTAATCTAAACGCTAAAAAAGGAGAATAAAATGTTTAATTTTATCATAAAAGGCGGGCCGGTTATGATTCCGATTATTCTCGGTTCGCTTTTTGGTTTTGCAATAGCGATTGAAAGATTTATTGTTTTTAGAAAAACCGGCCTCGATACTTTTAAATTTGTCGAGGAAGTCTTTAAAGGTTTAAAGCTGGGTAATACAAAGAAAGCTTTAGAGCTTTGCGAAAGAAACCCTCATCCGCTGGCAAAAATTTTCAAAATCGGTATAGAACGCAGGAACTTGCCGCTCGACAGGCTTGAGAAAACCCTGGAACAGGCGGGAAACAACCATGTTTATAAACTTGAAAAAAGGCTGGGAGCACTTTTGTCTATAGTGAGCATTGAGCCGCTCCTGGGTTTTCTTGGAACAATTACCGGGCTTATCCGCGCTTTTATGACCTGGGAAAAGGCAGGCGCAAGCGTAACGGTTTCTTCGCTTGCTTCCGGCATATATGAAGCAATGATTACGACAGCAGCCGGCTTAATTATAGCGATACCGCTTTATCTTTGTTACAATTATTTTGTAAGCCGCATTAAAATTATTTCAAACGATCTTACAAATCATAGCATACAGCTGCTTGAAGTAATAGCAGAAAACAACACTAAAATATAAAAATGAAAATTTCAGGCCGGCGCGAATACATGGGCACACTTGAATCGGTTGCAATGACCGATATTATCCTTAATATGTTTATTTTCTTTTTCATTTCTTTCAGCCTTCTTTACACATTCAATACGAATAGACTGCATAAACTCGGGGTGGATATTCCAAAAGCAAAAACCGCAAAGCCGGCTGACGATACGAGGGTTATAAACATTTCCGTAGCAAAAAACGGAGTAGTTTACTTTGAAAAAGAAGCAGTAACTCTGGATGAACTTGTTGATGCCATAGAAGTCAGTAAAGCTAAAAATTCAACTGTCCGCATTTTGCTGCAGGCTGACCAGGCCGCGTCCTTTAAAGACGTGGCAAAGGTTTTGGATGTTTTAAACGGCCTTCAAGTCCAGAATATCGGTATAGCTGTGGAGGCTGTGCGTTAAGTTAACTGCCGGATATCTGCTAATAATTAATCCAAGGATAATCCCTCTTGAATATAATCCTCTAAGCAGTAAAATACCAAATTAAGGAGTGATAATTATGAAAAGAAAAAAATTTTTTCTTTTGATGGTTTTGTTTTTGTTGGCAGCCGCGCTGACTGCTAATGCAGAGGAGGGTATGTC
>JAQVOZ010000188.1 GCA_028702365.1 Candidatus Omnitrophota bacterium
AAACAAGCTAAGGTCAGAGAATAACGACTTGAGAAGAGAGCTCGTAATTCTTAATAAAGAAAAAGTTCAGCTTCAGGGTAGTATTATGGACGTAGCCGAAAAGAAAGACATACTTGAGCATAAAATCTCCGGCGTTGAAAATGTAATGAGAGAAAAGTCCCTTGAACTAGACGAATTGGAAAAAGAGCTTAACACTACAATTAAGGGAGATGGCAAGGTTATCTCGAGAGAAACTGCATCAGTAGAGCTTCCCCCGATTGTAGTTAAATCAGGCAGCGGACCAAAAGGCTTAAGGGGAGAAGTCTTGGCAGTTAATCCGGAAGAAAAATTCGTAGTTGTAAATCTTGGAGAAAATTCCGGTATCGGCCCAGGAAACGAATTGAAAGTCTTAAGAAAAAATAAAGAGATAGGCCGCATACAGATTATTGAAACAAGAAAAGATATTTCAGCGGCAGACATTAAAGACATTAATCCTGGCATAGACATCCAGGAGGGCGATACAGTAATATCTAGATAATTTGATACTCTTACAGGTAGCTAAAATTGAACAAGTTTCATCTTTGACTACCTGATAGAGTTTAGAGAGTAGAGGCACTCGTGTCTTCTTCTATCACCATAAAAGAAGTTGCAAAAAAAGCAGGCGTTTCTATTGCAACTGTTTCCCGTTATCTCACTAATCCTACCTCAATCAAAGGCGAAAACCGCAAGAATGTTCAACAAGCTATTCAAGAACTAGGTTATCAGCCATTTATCTATGCACGAAAACTTGCCGGAGGAAAACTTAATACTTTTGGTCTTATTATTCCAGGCTATGAAGGCATTTTTTATTCATTCTATGCAATTGAAACCATACGTAGTGTTGCTTTAGCGTTGGACAAGAAAGGCATAGATTTACATTTACATATTTTTTGGAATAAAGATAATTTTAGGACTTCTCTTGTTGACGGAGTTATCTTTGCCGATGTCATAGACAATGAAAGCCAATTGAAACGTTTGGTTAAAGAGAAATTTCCGCTTGTCGTTATAAATAAGAAAATAGAAGATCCCGCAGTAAGCTATGTTGCTATGGATAACTTTAAGGGGGCATATAACGCAACAGAGTTTTTGGTTCATCACGGGCACCGTTTTATAGCGCATCTTGCAGGAGACCTGCGCGTTCAGTGTGCGCAGGAACGTTTGGATGGATATAAAAGCGCCTTGGAAAAGAATAAAATTAAAGCGCGAGAAGATTTTATAAAAATTACCAATTTTTCTACCAAAGACGCAAGAGATAAATTGGAAGAGTTATTCTCTCTGAAAGAGCCTCCTACTGCCATATTCTGTTGCAGCGATGATATTGCGATTGAGGTTTTAAATTTTGCGGAAGAAAAAAAGATAAAAGTGCCAAAAGCGCTCAGCGTAATTGGTTTTGACGATAACGTGCGTAAATTCCATGCAAACTTAAGTATTACAACCGTCAGGCAGCCCATAGATAAAATGGCTGTAACTGGAGTCGAAATACTTAATGAAATAATAATGAAAAAGACAACAACCAGGAAGGTTGTGCTGGATTGTGAGCTAATTGTGAGGGATACGGTTGATTTTATATAACAATATATAGTGCTCAATTATTTCTTAGCTACTATATATAGTATTTTTTCTTGACATTCCCCGCAAAGCGTGATATAAAAATAACATTGTGATTTGAGGGTCAGTTTTTTTAAAAAATCTAATTCTTCTTTAAAAATCAAGGAGTATCATGGAAGAAAAATTGAATTTTTCTCCCAACGCTTTAGTTGTTCTCAAAAAACGTTATCTTAAGAAAAATGAAAAAGGCCAGACCATAGAAACTCCAGTTGAGCTTGTCGAGCGGGTTTCAAGCGCTATAGCTTCAGTAGAAAAAAAATACGGCGCGACCAAAGAAAAAACCGAAGAAATAAAGAAGAAATTTTTCGAAATAATAGCCAACCTTGAATTCGTTCCAAACTCCCCGACCTTAATGAATGCCGGAAAAGATTTAGGCCAGCTTTCTGCCTGTTTTGTTGTTCCTGTCGAAGACTCAATGGATTCTATTTTTGATGCGATAAAGGCAACAGCGTTAATCCATAAAACAGGCGGAGGCACTGGTTTTAGTTTTTCGCGCCTGCGCCATAAAAATAGCGTTGTAAAGTCTACCGGAGGCGTTGCGTCTGGCCCGGTTTCTTTTATGAAAGTTTTTGATGCGGCAACCCAGGCAGTTAAACAGGGCGGAACCAGGCGCGGAGCAAACATGGGAATGCTTCGGATAGACCATCCGGATGTTTTGGAATTCATAAGATGCAAGGAAAGAGAAGGCGATATCTCAAATTTCAATATTTCCGTAGCCCTTACGGACGATTTTATGGAAAAGGTTTTGAAGGAAGAAGATTATAATTTAATTGATCCGCATTCCGGAGAAACAGTAAATAGAATTAATGCGCATGATACATTTAATACAATTGCTGATTATGCTTACAAAAACGGAGAGCCCGGTATTATTTTTATCGATAGGATGAATGAAGGCAACCCCACTCCGCAATTAGGCACAATTGAAAGCACCAATCCCTGCGGAGAACAGCCGTTACTTCCCTTTGAATCGTGTAACCTTGGCTCAATTAATCTTTCTAAATTTTTACGGGAAGTAAATGGCGAATTCGAAATCGATTGGGAACGTTTAAGGGACGTTACGTTTTTATCAGTAAGGTTTCTCGATAATGTTATAGAGGCAAATAAATTTCCTTTGCCGCAAATCAAGGAAAATACTTTAAAGACCAGAAAAATTGGTTTGGGTATTATGGGTTTTGCAACTATGCTTGGATTCTTAGGCATAGCTTATGACAGTGACGAAGCAATTGACCTTGCGAAAAGAATAATGAGTTTTATATATAAGAATGCCAAAGAAGAATCAATGAAACTTGCATCTACCCGGGGAGTTTTCCCTGCTTGGAAAGGAAGCTCGTGGGATAAAAAAACTACAAGGATAAGGAATGCAACGCTTACAACGGTTGCTCCTACAGGGACTATAAGCATAATAGCAGGACCTACTTCTTCCGGGATAGAGCCTAATTTTTCTTTATGCTATTCCAGAAATGTTTTGGAAGGAGAAAAGCTTTTAGAAATTGACCCGGCATTTGAATATACAGCCAAAAAAGAAGGCTTTTACAGCGAAGAGTTAATGAAAAAAATTGCAGCAGGGGAAAGCATACAAAGCATGAAGGAAGTGCCGGAAAAATTTAAGAAAATATTTAAGACTGCCATGGAAATTTCTTCGCTTTGGCACATTAAAATGCAGGCGGCTTTTCAGGAGTCTACTGACAACGCTGTATCAAAGACTATAAAT
>JAQVOZ010000189.1 GCA_028702365.1 Candidatus Omnitrophota bacterium
AGACACTTTTAGGTTTATCAAATTCCTCTGTACCGTTAATGGCAAAGAAAAGTAGAGCGCAGTTTGGTAAAATATGAGGCGTTAAGTGGATTTAAAAACTAAAATTATTGCTTTTTTGGCCGGGTTATTCTCAAAAGAGGTAGTCGTGGTATTGCTCGCGGCATTGCCTATTTTTGAATTGAGGTTATCAATTCCGATAGCAATGCTTAAATTCAATATGCCGGCGTATAAGGCGTTTTTATTGTCAATCCTGGGCAATATGCTTCCTGTTATTCCTTTTCTTCTTTTTTTACGCTGGGCAGTAGTCAGGCTTGAACGTTTGCGTTTTGTAGGTAAATTTCTTATGTGGTGGTTTAAACGCGCAGAAGCCCAATCTAAAGTTATCCAGACTTACGGATTTTGGGGGTTGGTTATCTTTATAGCTATCCCGCTTCCCGGAACCGGAGCATGGACGGGTTGCATTGCTGCCACTTTATTTAATTTTAAATTATTTCGGGCAACGCTGGCTTGTTTACTCGGCGTCCTTATCGCGGGTATTATTGTTCTTAGCCTATGTGGCGGGCTTAGCCAAATATTGCCGCTTCTGCAAAATAAATGCGTTTAATTATTGCAACTGAAAACGAGGGGAAATTAAGAGAGATAAAGCACCTCTTGAGAGGTGTGAAAATTTCAATTGTTTCGCTTTGCGAGCTGGATAAAAAATTCCATATCAAAGAAAACGGAAAAACTTTTTTTGAAAACGCAGTTAAAAAAACCAAGTCTATATCCCTTGCATATAAAGATGATTTAGTGGCAGGAGAGGATTCTGGTTTGGAAGTAAATTTCTTAAAGGGCGCACCCGGAGTCTATTCCAAGCGCTATTCCGGAAAAAACTGGACCTACGAAAAAAATAATTTAAAAATTTTAAAAGAATTAGCAGGTATTCCATATAAAAAAAGAAAAGCAAGTTTTCACTGCTGTTTAGTGCTTTTTAAGGCAGGTAAATTAATAAAGAAAATTGACGGCAGGCTAAACGGCTATATAGGCCCGGAACCGAAAGGCGGAGATGGTTTCGGCTACGACCCGATATTCTATATACCTATATATAAGAAGACTGTCGCCCAGATCCCTCTAAATGTCAAAAACCGCCTCAGCCACCGCGCAAAAGCGTTTATGAAATTAAGGAAATATTTGACGAGGATTAAACCTTGAAAGCTGGTAAAAAGCTATTCTTAGTATTTTTATGTTCAGGGCTAATTATGCCTTCTTTTGCCGAGACAATCATTCTTGAATCGGGCAAACGGCTGGATGGTGAAATTACTGAAAAAAATGGCAGATATATAAAAGTAAATATAAATGATAGTATTCTTACATATTATACGGAAGATATCGAAAGTGTCGATGGTGTTAATTTAAATAGAGAAATAGTTTCGGGGAAAAATTTTAATTCATCCTCATCCGATGTAGACATAGAGCATATTCGCAAGATACTAAAAGAGCTAGGTTATCCTAAACAGTCATGGCCAGCCATAGAAAAAGAACTTACCGTTTTTTTAACCAAGATAGATTTTTCTCATCTAAAGAATGAATCAGAACGAGCGAAATCTAATCCAGCACGACTAAGAGACTTCGTTTCAAAACTTGGTGGATTAATTGATCAAGAAGGGTGTTTTAACTCCCAGTCTCCTCACCGTTTAATCAAACTACTGATTACTAGCCTTAGCGATGAAGATGTTTTCCAGGTAATCGAAAACAGCCCGATAAGTTTGCAGGAAAAAGAAGAACTTAGGCAGTTGCTAATCTCTTGCAGCGCGGTTTCGCAACTGGGCTCCATCATTTTAAAGGCGTTAGACATGAATGTGTGTGTTGCTTTCTCTCACCGTCATATTTTTAACTGTATTAATTTAGATAATCACCTAATTCTTTTTGCAGATTTTTTTAACCGGGTATTTGAAATAGTAGATTTAAACCAATACTATGAGCTTGAAGGTAGATACAGAGTATTAAAAAAAGAATACCGCCTTGACCCTAAAAAAATGCAGGCAGTTGTCGAAGAATGGCAGGGTGGAGTAAGGCGAGCTACACTAAAAGAAATATTCAATTATCTTTATTTTTATATCTATATAGCTGATGACTATGCTGCTACACCCAGCATTTATGGTAACTTCGGTTATGCCTACTATAGACAAGGTAATTTCCCCCGTGCCATTTCTTACCTCACTAAAGCCATTGAAATAAATCCTAATAACGCGGATAGTTATTACAATCGTGGGAATGTTTATAGTAAGCAAAGAAATTTTTTTCAAGCTGTCTCTGATTATACTAAAGCCATTGAAATAAATCCTAACTATGCAAAAGCCTATGCCAACCGTGGGGCTGCCTATTTTTTGCAGAAAGAATTTACTAAAGCCTGGAAAGATGTACAGAAGGCTGAAGGCTTAGGATATAAAGTTGATCCTGTAATCCTAGAAGAGTTTAGAAAAGCATCGGAAGGAAAAAAATAAATCAGCCACCGCGCCCAAGCTTTCTTTAAATTAAAGAAAGCTTTTAAAACCACTATTCATCAGCCTTCAGGTATTAGCTAGAAATTTTACGCTGAGGACTGATAGCTTTTCTTGACTTTTTCCACAAAATGTCTTATTATCTATGATACTATGTCAAGAAGAAGCAGAAGAAAAAAATTGTCCTGGCGCCGTAGGCGCAAAAAAAACAAGGGTCAGAAGCCCTGTCTGGGATAGAAACGTGTGTGCGTGTGACGTCCGTTTGCTTCGTTCACTTGGACGAAGGACGTGGTTTGTTGTTTTTTTAACGTCTCACGTCCTACGTTTTACGTCCCACGAGGTTTAATTAATATGACTTTTTTCGAGAGATTCAACGAAGATATCCAGACGGTATTTCGTGAGGACCCTGCTGCGCGCAGTAAGGTTGAAATAGTACTGTGCTATTCAGGCATGCATGCTATTTGGACCTACCGCTTTACACACTTACTTTGGGCTCGCGGTTTTAAGATTGAAGCGCGTATGATTTCCCAACTTTCAAGATTTTTTACCGGTGTTGAAATCCATCCCGGTGCAACCATAGGAAGAAGGTTTTTTATCGACCACGGCATGGGTGTAGTTATCGGCGAAACTACGGAAATCGGAGATGATGTTTTGCTATATCAGGGAGTTGTGCTTGGCGGAGTTTCTCTTGAAAAGCACAAGCGCCATCCGACTCTTGGCAATAAAGTTGTTGTCGGTTCCGGAGCCATACTTTTAGGCCCGATAAAAGTAGGGGATGAAGCACGAGTTGGCGCAGG
>JAQVOZ010000190.1 GCA_028702365.1 Candidatus Omnitrophota bacterium
TGGTTGACCTTGTTCCTACAACTGCAATTTTTTTATTTCTGGATACCTTAAGCGCTTTGGTTGCCCCTGCCTTAACAACACCAATAAGAGGAACGCTGAAAATACCCGTAAGGGAATCAAGCGCAAGGCTGGATGCGGTGTTGCAGGCAATTACAATAATTTTCACTTTTTTCTTTAGCAGAAAAAGGATGTTTTCGGTGCTGAATTTTATTATGGTAGATTTAGATTTATTTCCATAAGGAACCCTTGCTGTATCTCCGAAATAAATTATATCTTCATTGGACAATAATTTTTCTATTTCCTTAAAAACAGTAAGGCCCCCTACGCCTGAATCGAAAATACCTATTGCTTTATTTTTCATAATTAAAGCATCTCCTGCGAATAAAGCGGCTAAAGCTGCTTGTTGCGGCTTGCAAAGTTGTTATACTGTTTATTCATCGAAACTACCGCCAGAGCGATTGCTTCTGCGATTTGCTTTTGATAAGACTCTTTCCTGAGCCATTTTTCTTCATACTTGTTGCTTAGATAACCGGTTTCAACCAGCACCGAAGGAACATAAGCAAGCCGTAAAACATAAAAAGGCGCTCTTTTTGGAGGGCGCACCGAAAACCCCATATTTCTGAAGGAAAAATAAAGTGAATGCGATAGCTCAACTGATAGCGAATAGTTCTTGGTCAGTAATAAATCCCAAAGAATTGCTTCTGTGTCCGCGTTAATCCTGCCTGAGCAAAAATTGTCTTCCTTCGTAAGCTTAAGCGCCCGCTCCTGGCTGTTAAAACGGTTTGGCGAAAGATAATACATCTCTGCGCCTCTCAAACGCTTAGATTTATTTGAATTACCATGGACACTTATAAAAATATCGGCCTTATTGCGCTTTGCCACGTTAACTCTTCCCTGCAGAGAAATAAAAACATCCCTATCGCGCGTAAGTATCACCTTAAAGCCGCGTGCCTCTAGTTCCTCTTTAAGGTATTTTGCTATTTTTAAATTTAAGTCCTTTTCCTTCATCCCCCGGCAAGATATAGCCCCGGGGTCGTTGCCTCCGTGTCCGGGGTCGATGACAACCGTATGTATAGTAAATATAGATTTATAAAACACCGGCTCTTTGGAGAAAACTTTTGCTTCAAGATCCCGCGGCACGAAGAGTTTTCCGTTTATATATTTAGGTGAGTCGGTAAGGCCAAAGGTTGAGCCATTGAAGTAAACTATATTTGAGTTTAAAATTAGCCGTATATCTTTTTCCTTGGAAAATATTTTCACTACGTCATCCAAGGTATCAAAATCATATTGAAGGTTATGTTTTTTGCAGAAATCTCCTACATATACATAATCCTGCGAGCCATAGCCAATGCCCCGGTGGCCGCTCGAAGTGGTGGCACAAGCCGTAAAAAATAAAATTAGGAGCAAAAGATACAATCTTTTCATAACAAAAATTATATCATTCCTTGCGTAAAAAGCAAAAAAATTAACCTTAAACAACCTTACGCCAGTTTGACAAAAAAAACAAAACCAACCCGGATTTCTTGGTTTTTATGACAATATCTGTATGTAATCAGCCTAAAATTAATGAGTGCGGATTGAATTATTACGCCAGACGGAAAAGAAGAGATTTATCTTCCAGGGTAAGATAGGTAGCCTTGCTTATAATTTTCAGTTTCTCGACATTTTTATTCAGCGTTTCCCGTGAAATACCTTTTATATCGTTATCATAATTTGAAGCAAGCAAAAATACATAGAATGTATTTTTATCCGCGAACGCAGCCTGATAAGAATGGTGGTTCCAGTCGCTGCCGACAAAAACAAAAATCATTTTTCCGCCGAACGCTTTGTCAAAAGCCCTGTTTACCTTTGCAATTATTTCTTTGGAAGGATGAAAATAAAGGACCACCTCTATAAACTTTTGTCTCCCGCTGATGCTGCCCTTAACTTCGTTGATAACTTTGGATAAATTCAGGGAAATTATGTCATCAGTTCGGCTTCCTTCGATTTTTCTCATTGTATCTTTATATTTTTCTACAAATTCCTGGTCAACAAAATTTATGTCTTTAAAGGCGCTGTAAAAAGCAATAAATACCTGGAAGAAATACATTTGGCTCATAAGGGACGCTACCGGATTATTGATCTTAACCTTGAGTTTAACGGGAAGGAACAAGCTGTTTTTAGCCTTTAAAAGGCCGGTTGTTTTTACGTTGAAGTTTTCTTTTTTGGAACCCAATGACTCCTGGAAAAGCTGCACAATCCAGGAAGAAAAACTTTCGCCAAGTTTGCCTTTTACTTGTGGGAAAAAATAAGGCGGCTCCTTATCTTTATACTTTTCGGCAAATAAATACGCCTCATTGCGCGCCGCCTCAAGATAAGAGAGATAACTATCATAAACCTCTTTAAGCTTGCGGAAATCTTGCTTGAGAAGTAAAAATAAAGGAAGGAAAAATATAAGTGTGTGGGGACAGGAAAATCTTCCGCCCACATCGCTCTCGGCATCAAATTGAATAGGCATTCTTTGCGCCTGCTCCCAGCCTAAAGAATTGAGTTTTTCGTGCGCTGCAGGATCAGCCAGCCATAAAAAATGTTTCGGCCAATTTGCGCCAAAAAATTCCCGCAAGGCCGTGGATAACAACTGGGTTTCCTGAGTTGTGCCTGATTTCGAAATAGAAATAACTAAAGTTTTATTTATATTTTTAATTTTCTTAAGTATGGCTTTGGTTGCGGCCGGGTCCAGGCTATCAAGAGCAAAAAGTTTATGCCCCCTAAAAAGGGAAAAGAGTGTTTTAATTCCATTGATAGAGCCCCCCATTCCTATGAAAATAAAATTTTCTTTTCCGGCTAGAAGCGGAGAAACTTTTGATAAAGAATCCTTTATCAAATTAAATGGCGTAACCGTGACCCAACCGAGGCGTTTCTTGCCGTTGTCGAAACCTATTTTGCCATAAGGATTGCTTGAAGAAACTTCTTCTTTTTCTTTTCCTTGGGCATCCAAAAGATATTGTTCCAATCTGCTAATCATAAGAAATAAAATTATAACAGAAAAATCTTTAATTGCAAATTTGAAGTGAACCTCCTCGGGCTACCCCACAGGCCGAAGGCCTGTTGGCCTAAAGCCCGAGGCTTCTTTATAACCCCGCCTTCGCTATATATCGGCGGGATAATCGATTCGTATTCATCCACGGGCTTTAGCCCGTGGATTTCTGCGCGTCGATTAAAACCAGCACACCTTGTTTCTGCCGGACATTTTTGCCTGATATAGAGCCTTATCTGCGGTCTCCATCAAAACATCA
>JAQVOZ010000191.1 GCA_028702365.1 Candidatus Omnitrophota bacterium
GGCTACTGTTCAAGTATACCTTCCTGATCTAAAAAGCGTTCAGCTATTTTCATTCTTTTTTCCATTATTTCTGGTCCGATCTTGTTATCCAGATTAGAAGCTATTGTTTCATAGCCATCGTAATATGGGTATACAAATACATAGTTAAACTGTATTTTTTTAATGGCATCTAAAGTTGCGCGAAAATCTTCTTCTGTTTCTGACGGAAACCCAACAATAATGTCCGTTCTGAGCTTTAGCTCAGAGTTGTATTTCCTAAATAACAATAAAGCTTCCGTAATTTCTTCAATGGTATGGTGACGATTCATCAATTTTAAAATCCTATTGCTTCCTGATTGGATGGAACATGATATCTTTCGAACTTTTTTTTCCTTCACCATTTTTAGTATTTCTGTTTTATAGCGGAATATCCATCTGGGATGTATTTGTTCGAGATGCCAAGAAACATCGTAATTCCCGGAAACTATGGCTAGATTTTCCAGGAATTCGCCGAACGAACTTCCGATATCCAAACCATAGGCCCCGGTGTTATCCCCTAATATTACAAATTCACGGAAGCCTTTATCTAAAAATCGCTTGTACTCGCTTACGCAATCCTTTATTGGCTTGCTGGTAAGCTTCCCTATCGCCTTAACGATACTACAATAAGAACAGTTTTCTATACAGCCGTTGCTAACGCGCAGATATGCACATTTATTTTTAAACAGCCCGGTTTTTATTCCGTAAATTTTCAGAGCTTTTAAAATTTTTTTAAAAAAGCTTTTTCTGGAAGTAAATAGCATGAAAAATCTATTCGAGGCCCGAACTAACCACCCGATAACATTAGAATAAACTTCTTGTTTAAACTCTTTGGGGTTAGGATAAAGCGAGCCGGTATCTGGGATATCAGAAAATTTAATTTTAAATTCACTAAAAAGGGCGTCAATTTTACTTAGGTTTTTAGTCGAAAGGTATTTTCCTTTAAATTCCTGGCTAAATTTTGTTGGAATTATTTCTGGCAAGCAACCGAGAATAATTAATTCGCCTTTATATTTTTTTAACTCATCGATATATCTCCAGCATTGTTCTTCCCTTGCTTTTATGAAACTGCAGGTAATAAAAATAATGTAATCTGCCGTTTGAGGCTTGTCGATAATTTGACACCCGTTCAGGATAAAATATTGCGCTATCCTGGAAGAGTCAAGCAGCCTTCTTGGGCAACCATTACTTACTATAAATATCTTCATTCTTTCTCCTTTTTGCGGCGTTAGCATTATCCCTTTTGCCACGTTTACAAATTATAACATTTTTTTATTTTCTGTGTAGTATTTGTGTAGTGGATACATAGTAAGCTTGCCAGGATTTACAAAACTCGTGAAAATGAAAAAAATCACGAGAATCGTAAAAGTACTTATTGGGCGGGGGTTTTATGAATTTGAAGGGACGTATGACCAGATGTGAAAACGGCTGAAAAATGAAGACGGGGACGAAGGGATTTGAACCCTCGGTCACATGCGTGACAGGCATGGGTCTTAAACCAGGCTAGACGACGTCCCCAATTTTTATTCAAAAAATAAAGGGGAAAAATTGTTTCCCCCTTAAATACAAAAATAGTATTTATTTTTTAACGCAAATGGCAAGGGCGATTGCCAATAAAAGTAAAGTATCTCCTGCTAAGACTGCACTTCCTGCGCTCATCTCGGCCATTCCGAAAAAACCCACAGCAGGCGAACCTACAAACTTGCCTATAACCCCATAAAGGATAAGCATAAAACCAAACAACAACGTAATACCCATTATTATTTTCATTAGCTACCCTCCCTTAAATTCGATTATACTGTTTGAAGAAACTATGTCAAATGGAATAAAACGCCTCTGTACCTCTACGCCATAAATATGGTGGGCACTACAGGATTTGAACCTGTGATCCCTTCCATGTCAAGGAAGTGCTCTAGCCAGGCTGAGCCAAGTGCCCGATATAAATGTAACTATCTCGGGTTATTCCTTTATTTGTATCGGCTCCGAGGATAATTATCCGAGGAACCTTTAAAGTTCTCTCGCTTATTTTCGATAAGCTCGAGATCAATTCAACTACAGGCTTTTACTTTGCTTTTAACTTGCAAAATCCAAAGTCTCATTAAGAATGCCGGAGGTGGGACTTGAACCCACAAGGCCCTTTCGGGCCGACGGATTTTAAGTCCGTTATGTTTGCCATTTCATCACTCCGGCATCTATAAACGCTTTTTATTTTCAATTAACTTTAGTTCCCTGGCGATATCAGCCTCACGGCACGCACTGGTGCGCTGCCTCGGAGTAAATAAAAACACAGGGGGTAACCCTGGTTTACAATCATTTTCATTTAAGGCGCGGAGCGGATTTGAACCGCTGAATAGCGGTTTTGCAGACCGCTGCCTTACCACTTGGCTACCGCGCCGGCAATTTATTCTTTCTTTTTTAAACAAATTTTTCCTGCAGCGATTTCCCTGAGTGCGGTATCCAAAACTTTTTCTGTTGGCTTATCTACCAAAGCCTTGTCTCCATCAGCAAGCTGCAATGCTCTTTTTGCCGCAAGTATTGTAAGATTATATATAGAGCCCGCGCCTGCGCCTATAAGTTTTTCAAGGTGAATATATTTATCATTCATGCCTACCTCCTGATTATTCTAATTTTGATACTTCAGTTTCTCTCAGTATCAACCCCGAGCAAGTCCAGACCCTTAGGCCAAGGTGTGTCGAACGGGTTGATTTTCCAAAAGAACTTTTCCCAATTCCGCTACCGACTTATTTAAATCTTTATTTATTATAATAGAGTCGTATTGCCTTGAAACTTTCATTTCTTTTTTGGCAAGCGCAATCCTCTTTTGTATGGTTTGCATGGCTTCGGTCCTCTTTTTTAAACGCTTAAACAAATCCAGCTCGCTTGGCGCGGCTATAAAAAGAGTGATTATTTTACCTTCTTTTTGCTTTTTTTTCAAATACATTCCTCCTTTTACGTCTATGCATAATATCAGGTTCTTATTTTCTTTTGCCGCTTTGTCATAAAAATATTTTGCGGTTCCGTAATAATTATCCAGGACCTTTTGGCTTTCAAGGAAAAATCCTTTCTCCTTGAGCTGCAAGAACTTACGTTTGCTGATAAAAAAATAATCCCTGCCGTGTTTTTCTTTTGGCCGGATTTTCCTTGTAGTATATGAAATTGCCCGTATGAATTTTCCCTTCATATTTTTTTTACGGAAAATTTTATTTAGCAG
>JAQVOZ010000192.1 GCA_028702365.1 Candidatus Omnitrophota bacterium
TGCTGCAAGGCTTGTCGCGGATTGTGCCGGAAAAAACACGATGATTGCAAATTCAACAGGCTGCCTTGAGGTATTTTCTACAAAGGCGCCTGAATCAGCCTGGCGCACACCATGGATTCATTCATTATTTGAGAATTCTTCCGCTCTTGCTTCAGGAGTTGAAGCAGCTTTGCGATATCTGGGAAAAATTGACAATACCCGTGTTGTCGCACAGGGAGGAGACGGCGGAACTGCTGATATAGGAATACAGGCTTTATCCGGTATGCTTGAAAGAGGCCATGATATTTTATACGTATGCTATGATAATGAAGCTTATATGAATACAGGTATACAGCGTAGCGGTTTAACTCCGCTTACGGCTTCTACCACGACTTCGCCGCTTGGAAGCAAGTGGCATGGTAACTGGAGAAATAAAAAACCATTAATTGAAATATGCGCGGCTCATTTCGTTCCTTATGTAGCTTCAGCGTCGGTTGGCTATATACAGGACTTACAAAGAAAAGTAAAAAAAGCATTAAGTATCCGGGGCCCAAAATATATTCAGATTCACGTTCCATGTCCCCTTGGCTGGGGGCATCCTTCTAACGCAACGCTTGATGTGGCTAAATCGGCTGTTTTATGCGGATTATATCCTTTAGTAGAATATGAGTTTGGTAAAGTATCAAATGTATTTAAAGTCCCAACACCTAAACCTGTTTTGGAATATGTCAAAGCACAATCCCGGTTTAAGCACCTTTTAAAAGACGAAGCCGCGCTGAAAGCTCTTCAAGAAGTTGCCAACAAAAATTTAGAATATTACGGATTGAACAAAAAAGAAGCATAAATTCTAAAAAAGGAGAGAGGAAGATGGCAAAAGTAACTGTAGATAACGCGACTTGTGTTGGATGTGGCCTGTGTGTTAGCAGCTGTCCGGATTGTTTCGAGATGACTGCTGATGGTATTGCAAAAGTAAAAACTGATAAATGCTCGAGCTGCGATTTACATGAAGTGGCTTCCCAATGCCCGGTAAATGCAATTAACGTAGAGGATTAACCCCACCGTTTATTCTTAAACTAAAAATAGATTATATTGATAAATGAGCCCTGTGTAGAACGCACAGGGCTTTTGATTTCCGGCTCTAGAACCTTGCGTTTGATTCTTTTTTGATCTGGGCGAGAAATCTGATTTTTTGCATTAGTTCGAGGCTTTGTTCGAGGCGTGCGAGATACTCATCTTTTTTGGCGGAGAAATCTTTTTCGTCAATTGAGCTTATGTTTTTTAGCTGAATAACATAAACGCCCTTGCTTAAGAAGATAGGGTAGGGGTAAATTTGCCCCTTTTTAAGCGAAAATATTATTTTACTTACATTTTCATTTAACCCCAGGCCTTCAATGTAGTCATAGTATTTAAAATCACCCGTTTCTTTGAAATCATAATTTTCCTGTTCTGCAAGTTTTTGTATATTTTGTATGTTTCCATTTTTTATTTTTGACGCAAGTTTATCTGCAATTATTTTTGCTTTTTCTTTTGCGAGAGAATCTTTTATTGCGTCTTCAACTTTTGTTTTTATATCCGCAAACTCCGGAGTAAATGCAGCCTTTTCTTCTTCTTTCTGTAAAAATATATAACCAATGCTTGTTTCAAGCATTGGCGATATTTTCTTTAATTTCAGGGAAAAAGCTATGTTGTTTATCGCCGGCTGCCACCCAAGCCCTTCGATGGGGTCTTTTTTGACGATAAATGCAGTTTCCTTGACATCTACTGAAAATTTATTTTTAAGATCATCTATGGTTTTTAAATTGTTTAAATTATTTCGGATACCGGCTAATTTTTCTTTGTCGTCACCCGCAATTATTGCGTATTTCATTTTTATTTTAGGTTCTTCCTTAAAGAGCAATTTATTTTTTTGATAAAATTTTTCCAGTTCATTCTCCGGTATTTTTATTTCTTCTTTTAATTTGTCATAAGGGATGACAATGTAAGATATTTTTGCCTTTTGAATATCTTTCTTATAAAGCTTTTTTACATCTGATTCCGAAGGGTTTATCTTTATATATTTTTTGTACAGCTTTTCTATTTTTAGGAAATTTCTTGTATATTCTTCAAAAATTTGGGGCTCCATATGCATTTGCCGAAGTGTGCGTTTATAATGTTCCGGCTCAAATTTCCCGTCTGTTAAGAAAAAATTGAACCGTTTTATCGAGGCTATTACTTCGCTGTCGTTGACGTTTATTCTGTCTTTGTTTGCTTTCCATAGGAGAAGTATGTAATCAAAAGCGGTCTGAATTACGTCCTGTTTTGTTATATTCTTTTCTTTCCCGGGAGTTTCATAAAGAGCAAAGGATAATTGCGCCATAGTTACGTAGTAGCGCATGTCGTTTATAGTGATTGCGCGGCCTCCAACCTTGGCAATCACATTTTGGTTTTTTTCTTTTAAAAATGCAATGCCGCCCCAGAGAACAAAAGCCGGGATGATGACAATTGCCAAAAACCAAAGTATTTTTTTATGGTGTGCTCTAAATTTATTAAGCATGGTAAATATATTAACGGTTAATGCGAAATTTTCAAGCACTTTCTCTAAAAAAAGGTTGAGGCCAGGGTTAAGGCAGGGTTGATCTGTTTCTACCTCAATATTAATCTTAGCCTCGGTTTCCCGTTATAATTTCCTTGTAAACTTATTGATTTTGTGGTATTTTTTAACTGGAAAAAAAGATCTTTGGCAATTTGGGGGTGAAAGGGACTCGACCTACGGATGAGGTAAAGGGTTGCATGTCGTGCGGGTAAGCCCCCTACGTTAGTGAGGGTTTACAAAAATTTAAACGCAACACCACAATTAGTTGGTGTAGGCAGCGCATTAGCTGCCCCTGTTAGAGCGCCATACGTGGGTTTATCCCCTGTAGGGGTACACTAATAGGACCTTTATATTTCTTGCCTCAAGAGGTATAAGGGGTCGACATAGAGGATAGAGGCAAGCTCTTTAGCTTTGAGGGGTTTGCTTCGAAAATTTTCAAAGATGCTTCCTAGAAGATGCTGCCTTTCGCAGCTTCAAGGGAAAAGACAAAAGAAAGGATAATCATGTAGGAGCTTTTTATTAGCCCTGTAGGGACGCGGGTTCGACTCCCGCCACCTCCACCATTGCCTTAACAACATTTCATCTCGCCTACACTATTTTTCTTTTAAACAAGGTTTTGTCGGAAACAATACGCAGAAGCTTTGGTTTCGCCAAAGATT
>JAQVOZ010000193.1 GCA_028702365.1 Candidatus Omnitrophota bacterium
TTCTTCATTTTCAACGTTTTTTATGTAGGATTTAAATTCTTCTTTTAACTCGCTTGTGAAATTATCCAGATCGGAAACTTCCCCTTCAATATCAAGCTCAACCCTTTTGTCGCTGCGGTTTGCTACCCAGCCGTAAACGGCGTATTTATCGGCGAGATTTCTGGCTGTGTAGCGAAATCCCACTCCCTGCACAGAGCCTGAAAAAAACATGTGGTAATGTTTTTTCATACGTCAAATCTATCGCCGCTTTTTACTCCATGGCCAAGCACAAAGGAGTAAGCATCCATTTCGCGTTTTCCCTCAGGCTTTAGAAGCTTTATCTTAAGTAAACCGTTTCCCGTTGAAACATATATGCCGTCTTTTTTAACAGCTTCTATGGTTGCCGGCGAGTTTTCGCCTTTTTCCTGCAAGGCTTCGGCGTCTGTTATTTTAAGCATTTTTCTTTTGTAGAAAGTATAAGCAGAAGGCCAACCGGACAAAGCCCTGATTCTATTCCTGATATCAGTTGCTGTTTCTTCCCATTTTATTCTGCCGTCTTCTTTTTGAAGTTTGGAAGCAAATGAAGAAAATTCTTCATTCTGCGCAGTTGTCTTAACCGGGCCCTTTTTAAACATAGCCAAAGATTCAATAAGCAGCTTTGCTCCTTCGTATGCCAGTTTCTCATGAAGGGTGATTGAATTGTCGCTGTCGGAAATTACGATATTTTTTTGAATTATTATATCGCCGGTGTCCAGCCCTTCATCCATTTTAAATATAGTGACTCCTGTTTCTTTATCTCCCTTAAGCAGCGCCCAATTTATAGGAGCCGGCCCCCGGTAAAGCGGAAGCAGCGATGGGTGTACCCCTATTGCGGCCATTTTAGGGATTCCAAGCAAAGTTTTCGGCAGAATTTTTCCATAGTCAGCTATTATGAACAGATCCGGATTAAGCCCGGAAATTTGCTCCTTTATTTCATCTGTTTTTAGTGATTGAGGGGTAACTAAAGGCAGGTTAGTTTTTTTTGCGAATAGGCTTATCTCAGTAGGAAGCGCCTTAAGTCCTCTGCCTTTTGGCTTGTCAGGCTGGCTTATTACAAGCTTTGGGGAAAATTGCGCAAGGCAGAGATTTTCAAGTATTACCAGGGAAAATTTTGAACTGCCGAAATAAATTATATTCACCTATCCACCTTAATGTATGGCTATTGCCATTTGTATTGCGCGGCTGCTCTTTTTGTTGGCTATTTGTTTTATTTCCTTACGTAAATGATACTCGTCTTTTGATTTTATTACAATAGAATAACGAAATTTTCCGCGCAGTTTAAATGGCTGTTCTTTAAGCGGACCATAGACATCAAAACCCTTGTCGCTCAAATTTTTAAAGAGGCTGTTTGAGCGCTCGAATACTTTTTCTTCTGCAGGTGCTCTTAATGTAATTTGTGCGACGATTCCAAACGGCGGAAGCTTTAGTTCTTTTCTTGAGGCAAGCTCTATATCGTAAAACTTTTGCCATGGTTCATTTACGGTTTTAAATAAATAATGTTCCCGGTTTCGCGTAAATACGTACAGGTTTTCCTTGAAAAAAGATGCAAGTTTTTTTATGTAGACATAGGTATTAAAAGTTGCCGCATAATCAAGGCGCGCCATTTGATAATCGGCATCCAGGAAGAAGCCATTGTCAAATTTCTCGCTGCCGTACATATAACTTAAAATTTTTGACGTGGCAAGAATAATTTTCGAAGCCTCTGTTCTTTTTTCCCATTCATCTATTCTTATGTCGGGAAATATTCTTTTTAAGCCCGCCTCTATGCGTTCTATGCCGATGCCTACGCTGCGAATGTAACCGCTGTTGCATAAATTACATATTTTTGATAAATCACGCTCTGACCCGCACGAGGGGCATATGCCTTTATTTTTTATAAGCGATTGCTTAAGAAAAGTAGAACAGCTTTCACATTTGAATATAAACCCGCAAGTAGAACACGCAAGATAAGAGCCAAACCCTGTCTTGTTCCAGATTATTACATTGCGCTGGTTTAAGGATAAACTTTTGTTTAATAATTCTACAAGTACCGGGCTTATCATCTGGCGTTTATATTCGCCTATGTTTACCAGGTTGATTTTTTTATGATGTTCTTCTTTTTCTTCCAGTTTAAGCTTTTGCTGGCTTATCAGATTATATGTATTAATGCTCGGGTAGCTTGCGCCGAATATTACGTCTGCTTTCTTTATTTTTGAAAGAATAGAGACAACATCGAAAAGATGATAAAAAGGCTTTTCCTCCTGAAAATAATACTGGCTGCTTTCTTCCTCCATAACAATCAATTTAAGGTCGTGAGGATAATAAAAAACAGCCATTCTGCTGCCTAAGATGAGCGAATTTTTTCTTGTCGAAACCCAATTTTCATATAACTCTTTTTCGGTTTGATAGCTATGTATTACTTTTAAATCCGGGAAATCTTTCTCGATTATCTTTTTTGCTTCATTAAGATAGGAAATTTGAGGAAACAGTATGAGGACCGAGCCTGATTCCAACTTATCCATAGCATACTTTTTCCACGTTTCATAGCGTACCTTAAAGGTTGCAGCTTTTATGAATAATTTTTGAGGGGCATGCTCGTTTTTTTCCTTTGAAATGCATAATAAATCCGTAAGCTTAGGTTTTTTTAGGTAACCCGGCAGCATCATAAACAAAAATTCGCCAAACTGGTAAGGGTAATATTTGCTTAATTGCCTTGCGAATTCTATTGTATCTTGCGATAGCACGGGATTAGTATCTAAAACTTTCAAAACGGGCTTTATTTTTTCTATTGCAGAATGGCTCATTGTTTCGCTAAGTATCCCAACTGTTGTAATCCCCCTGAAATTAACCAGTATGCGGGAACCGGGCTTTAAGTTAAATGAATCAGGTATGGAATAATCGAATTCCCTCTCGAGGGCAATTGGCAATATTACTTTTGCTATCTTTGCTTTTTTCATTTCTTTGCATCAGAAAGAAGAGAATTTATGGTTTCGTTTATGACAAGTTTTACATCCGAAAGGCGTATTGGATAGCCGCTTATAAGTTCTTTGTTTTTTTCATTAAAGTAATTCAGCGTATTTAAAAAATCGTGTTTACCTTCGACAAATTTACCTATTCCATATTTTTCCAAAAAGTCCATATTTTCCTTTTCCTGTCCAGGGATATAG
>JAQVOZ010000194.1 GCA_028702365.1 Candidatus Omnitrophota bacterium
ATTACGCCATCCGAGCGCTTTATAGGAAGATGCGTTCTTACAACCACAGCACGCACAACTTCACCTTTTTTAATGGCAGCGTTAGGGAGCGCTTCCTTGACACTTGCCGTAATAACATCGCCTATCAAAGCAAACGGCCGGTTCTTCTTGCCGATTACCCCTATAAATGACACCTTGCGCGCGCCGCTGTTATCGGCTACATCTAGTTTGGTTTTTATGTAAATCATTTTAAAACCTCAAGAAGTTTAAACCGTTTTTCTTTTGACAGAGGCTTTGATTCGATAACTCTTACTTTATCTCCGGTTTTTGCCTTTTTTTCTTCGTCGTGCACTTTATATTTTTTTCTCTTTATTACTGTCCTGTCGTATGCTGGATGGGATATCCTTGTAGTTACCGTAACTACAATTGTTTTTTCCATTTTATTTGAGGCTACTACGCCTTCCAGGATTCTTTTACCCTTTATTGGTTTCATTTTCTTTCTCCTTAAGCACCGTAAGAATTCTGGCTATGGTTTTACGCGCAGACCTAAAAACATTCGGTTTTTCCAGGTTACCGCTGCGTTTAAATTCAAAATCCATAATCTCTTTTTTAAGATCCGATACTTTTTCTTTTAATTCTTCCTTTGATAATGCCCTTATATCTTTTATTTTCATTTGCGCCTCGTAACAAACATTGTTTTGCACGGCAATTTATAGGCAACTAACCTGAATGACGCACGTGCATAATCTTCCGGAATACCTCCCATCTCAAAAAGAATCATTCCCCTTTTTATAACCGCAACCCAAGTGTCTACTTCTCCCTTGCCTTTTCCCATTCTTGCTTCAGCGGGATGCTTTGTTATTGATTTATCAGGAAAAACTCTTATCCACATTTTTCCTCCGCGGTTAAGAGCCCTGCTTAAAATAATTCTTGCACTCTCACGCTGGCTGCTTTTAAGCCACGCACATTCAAGCGCTTTTATTCCGTATTCTCCGAAAGCAACATTCGAGCACCGAACGGCAAGGCCGCGGCGTTTACCTCTTTGAGATTTTCTGTATTTTACTCTTGCTGGAAATAACATATTAAGACTTGCTCTCCGCTATTTCTTGTTTAATCATGTAGCTGCCCAAAGGTTTCTCCCCTTTGTATATCCAGGCCTTTACTCCGTTCGTACCGTAAGTTGTCTTTGCCGTGGCTTGCCCATAATCAATATCGGCACGAAAAGTCTGAAGAGGCACCTTTCCGTATTTATAAATTTCGTTTCTGGCTATTTCAGCTCCTTCTAACCGGCCTGAACATTTTATCTTTATTCCTTCGCAACCTAAACCCAGCGCCTGGCTTATAGATTTTTTCATTGCACGCCTGTAGTTTACCCTTTTTGTCATCTGAAAAGCAATCAGCTCAGCCACAAGCTGCGCCTCTAAAGCTGGCTCGGTTACTTCTTCAACATCCACGATTACTTCTTTTTTGGCAAGTTTACCAATTTCGTCTTTGACTTTTTCTATATCCTGGCCGCGCCTGCCTATGATAACGCCCGGGCGCGATGTCCTTATTTTTATACGTATTAAAGTCGGGGAAACCCGCTCGATATGTATGGCGGCAATTGATCCCATCTGATAACTCTTTTTTATAAGCGCACGTATGCGTATATCTTCTTCTAAAAATTGGGCATATTCAGTTCTTCGAAGTGATATCCAGCGACTAAGCCAATCCTTTCCAAAACCTATTCTCAAAATATACGGATGAACTTTCTGACCCATAATCTCCTTTAGTTATTTTATCTTTGCTTTCTCAATTATTTTTTCCGGCGTATCCAACTCAACCAATATATGCGAAGTTCTTTTAATTATTGCCCCCGCCCTTCCAAAAGTAGCAGCACGAAAACGCTTAAGAGTTGGCCCGGGATTGGCAACAGCCTTTGAGACAAAAAGCTTATCTTCTTCATAACCTTTATTTTTGGCATTGCTTATTGCGGACTTTAATACCTTCTTTAAAAGATAGGCGCTTTTCTGGGTCATAAGCTCAAGAATGTTTAAGGCTTTTTTGGCATTTAAACCCTTTATCAGCCGTATTGCCATCCGCACTTTAAAAGGAGAAATCCTTACGTATTTTGCTTCTGCTCTGCTAATCATTTTATGTTTTTTCTACTGCTTTCTTTGCTTTTATACCGCCATGCTGACGAAAAATACGGGTCAACGCAAACTCTCCCAAGCGATGGCCTACCATAGACTCAGTTACAAAAACAGGAACGTGTTTCTTCCCGTCATGGTCCGCAAAAGTAAAACCGACAAATTCCGGGGCAATAACCGAGGCTCTTGACCATGTCTTAATGGGCTTTCTTTCCCCGCTTGCTTTTGCCTTCTGTATTTTTCTGAGTAATTTTTCCTGTATAAACGGCCCTTTAGTCAAACTACGAGACATAGTTTATTTTCTCCTCTTAATGATAAATTTATTGCTCATTTTTTTGGGTTGCCTGGTTTTACCACCCTTTGTTGGCTTACCCCAAGGCGTTACAGGATGGGGATTACCCTGTCCTGCTTTTCCTTCACCGCCGCCATGCGGATGATCTATCGGGTTCATAGCCGCGCCTCTTACAGTTGGACGCCTGCCAAGCCAGCGGGTTCTCCCGGCTTTTCCGGATATAAAACTTGAGTGTTCAATAAGCCCGATTTGGCCGACTGTCCCGCGGCAATCTTCGCTAACCAAACGAATTTCTCCGGATGGCATTTGCAATTGAATCATACCTTTATCTTTTGCCATAACCTGACCCCAGCTGCCTGCGCTTCTTACCAAAACGGCACCTCTGCCGGGGATTAATTCAATATTATGTATTAATGTTCCAAGCGGCATATATTTTAGTTTCATGCAATTACCCGGCTTTATATCGACCTGAGAATCTACTGCACTTATAACTTTGTCGCCCACATTAAGTTTATCAGGCCAGATAATATATCTTCTTTCCTTATCGGGATACTCAAGCAATGCAATACGCGCGCTTCTGTTTGGGTCATATTCAACCGCCAAAACAGCCGCTTCAACATCAAATTTATCTCTTTTAAAATCTATTACTCTATATTTTTGCTTGTGTCCCCCGCCGATGTGGCGAGTTGTAATTCTTCCGTTATTATTTCTGCCGCCGGTTT
>JAQVOZ010000195.1 GCA_028702365.1 Candidatus Omnitrophota bacterium
GGCTATGGCTTCCTTAAAAGACAACCCTTCTTTTATGTACTGGCTGCATTCTTTTAAAATTTTACCTAACTTTGCGCTTTCTGTCTGGGCGGAAATAATTTCGAGGCTTCGGAGTAATGTAACACCGCTTGAAAGGGTCGTAGCAAGATTCCTAGCTAAAAAGCATAAATCGTAGAGTTTTATTGAGGAGCGTCTTCCTTTTTGTTTAGCAAAAAAAGACAGAAATGATTTTTCGCTTTCAGCGCTTGTTTCATTTACGGAAACAATAAAAAGCCCTCTCGCTTTAAGCTTTGCAATCAACTCCTCTCTTGAGGCAGCTTCTTCTGTGTCTTTTATGGTCTTTGCGTCTTTAGTTTTTGCGAAATAAATATATTTAGGCATTTGTTTTATTATAATGTTTTAGTAGATAAAATCAAGTTTTTAATCAACTCATTCGACTCGCGGTTCGACTCACTTCGCCCGCTCGAAGTTGATGCTTAGCGAAGCTAAACGCATCAATAAACGGATGCGACGGAAAGAATCTCCTCCAGCGAAGTGATACCTTCTTCTATTTTTTTTATTCCGCTTTGAAGTAGAGTCAATGCGCCTTTTTTCTTTGCTATCTCCATAATTTTGGAAGCCTCCAGGCCTTTATAGATAGCGTCTCTAATTTCTTCATCGATGAGTATGACTTCAGCAATAAGGCTACGGCCTTTATACCCTATGAAATTACATTTTTCGCAGCCTTTTGCTTTATATATTACCGGAGAATTGATGGTTATACCTAATGGCAATTTCTCCTGGCTGATTTCATATGACTCTTTGCAGTGGGTGCATAATTTTCTAATCAACCGCTGAGCAACTATCAAACGTAGAGACCCCGCTACAAGATAATTAGGTATGCCTATATCGATAAGCCTTGTTATTGTTGAAGGCGCATCGTTTGTGTGAAGCGTAGAAAGAACCAAGTGCCCCGTGAGCGCCGAACGAATGCATATTTCTCCTGTTTCCAAATCTCTAACTTCACCGACCAGGATTATATCGGGGTCTTGCCTTAAAAAGCACCTTAGGGCATTTGCAAAAGTAAGCCCTATTTCCGGTTTTACCTGCACCTGGTTTATACCCTCAAGCCTGTATTCTACAGGGTCTTCAACCGTAAGAATATTCAAAGTCGGGGAATTCAGTTCACTTAATGCCGCATAAAGGGTTGTGGATTTCCCGCTGCCGGTAGGCCCGGTAAGAAGAATTAATCCGTAAGAAGAAGAAATACCTTTTCTTATCCTCTCTAGCTCCTGAGGAAGAAAGCCTATCTTGGCAAGATCAAGAGGTACTCTGCTTTTATCCAAGATTCTTAAAACTATTTTTTCACCGTAAATTGTAGGGAGCGATGAAACTCGTAAATCGATGAGTTTATCTCCTGACTTAACCATAAAACCACCGTCTTGCGGAAGGCGTTTTTCTGCTATATCCATTTTAGAAAGTATCTTTACTCTTGATATTATCGGTAAATATAAAGATGAGGACGGGGACGGCATTTCATATAAGACACCGTCTATTCTATATCTTAAACTTAGTTTATCATACCTGGGTTCTATATGGATATCCGATGCACCATCGTCGATTGCCTGCCTTATTATCAAATCAACTAATTTTACGACCGGCGCTTCTTCCGCTTGGGCAATAATTTTATCAAGGCTTAAGTCAGTTTCTTCAGCAAACAATTCCTTAATACCGCCTTCCTCTGCGCCGCCGATATCCATAGCATCACGAAAAATCCGCTCTTTTCCATAAAAATTTTCTGTTGCTTTTAGAATGTCCGTGCGGGTCGATATTACTATATTTATCTCGCAACTTGTAAATTTTTTAAGATTATCGATAAGAATGAGGTCAAGGGGATCAAACATAACAACGGTAAGTGAGTTTAAACTTCGCGAAAGCGGGAGTATCAGGTTTCGATTGGCAAAATCATAAGGTATCAGCTCTTCCAGATTCTGGTCAGGGGCGGGTTTTAATTTTCCTGAAGCTAAAGAAATATATGGAATAGATAACTGCTTGCTTAAAGCGATAACGATTTGCTCTTCGCTTACGTAACCAAGCCTGAGAAGTACTTCTCCTAATTTTCCGCCTTCTTTTTGTTGAAGAGAAATAGCTTCGCTTAGCTGCTCTTTTGTAATAACGCCTTCAGAGATTAATATATCGCCTAACCGTTTATATCTAGTCATGCCTTATTTTTGGATTGCTTTTTTATGCCATTTAGGAAAATTATTAAAGGAATAAGCTGAACTGAAGCCCCATTGTAACAGGCACAACACCGCGGACCATTACAGTATCAGGGTTACACGTAAACAATATAAGCCAATATAAAAGCGCGCTGCTTACAAGCAGGCAATTACCGGGAATACCTATCCATTGCCAAGCTCATAACTTCACGCCGTGAGTAACCTATTTCGCGTGGAAGAGTTTTCCCGGAAGCTGAAATCGTAGGCACATCCTCGATGATTTTTGGCGTCATAAAAACAAGCAATTCTCTCTCTGTGCGGTCATCGTCTTTATAACGAAACGCATTGCCTATAAAGGGGATATCTCCCAGGAAAGGAATCTTACTAATTGTTTTAGTGGATTTATTATTTATTAGCCCGCCTAAAAGCAATGTTTCTCCGTTATTTAAGCGTAAAACAGTCCTGGCGCCTCTTTCTTCAGGATTCAGTATTTTTCCGGTTGCGCCTGAAGTCAAAGTCAAATCACTGTCTGTTGCGTTTCTATTAAAAACCTCAACAAATAAAGTTATTTCTCCTGTATCCCTATTTACCTGCGGGGTTACCCTTAACTTTGTTCCTGTCTCCGTTCTCTCTGTACTTGACGTCTGAACTCCTGTTTCTGTTGTTGTTGTATTTATACCTATAGCTTCATTAGTGGTTAAATTTATTTCTGCTGTTTCATTGGAAAGCGTAAGTATTTTTGGCCTGGCTAAAATTTTTGTTGTAGTATCTGTAGCAAGAGCCTGCATATATAGATTGAAATCGCTCATAGTTAAAGCACCATAAGTAAAAGTGGAGGCTGGGGTTTTAATAAAATTTTCTAATGGAAAGGCTGTTGATTTTTTTGCCCCAGTGTATTTTGCTCCCCAATCATTCTGT
>JAQVOZ010000196.1 GCA_028702365.1 Candidatus Omnitrophota bacterium
AGATGCAGGGTTTCTTAGCTGCCACGTCGCGTATCCAATGGGGCATCATGGCGTTCGTTTTCGGTTTAGGTCATATTGCCTATCTTTTAACCTTACCGCAGTTGCAGGGAACTAAAGATAACGGATCGGCTTTAGTATTCTTTCTTGTTCTAATGACTGAGATGAACGATGTCTTTCAGTATATATGGGGAAGAACGTTAGGAGCCCATAAGATACTGCCATTGGTGAGCCCTAAGAAGACCTGGGAGGGTTTTTTAGGCGGGGTTTTTTCAACGATGATTTTAAGCGTTGTCTTTAGATTCCTAACGCCGTTTTCTATCTTCTGGGCTTTAGCAATCGGAGCGATTATTGCTGCTGTGGGTTTTTGCGGAGATGTTGTTATGTCCGCTGTAAAAAGGGATGCTGGGGTCAAGGATTTCGGGCAGCTTATTCCTGGACATGGCGGGATGCTTGATCGCGTTGATTCGCTTTGTTTCACTGCTCCCGTGTTTTTCCATATCACGGTATATTTTTATTACGCTCATCTCTTATGATAAATCTGGCGCAGATTATCTTTTTTCTGCTTATTGTAAAGCCATTTATGGCTTTTTTTATCGGTTTAAGGGTTTACGGCCGTAAGAATATTCCCAATAAGTATCCATTTATTTTAGTCGCTAACCATTCTAGCCATTTAGACGCTATTGCTTTATTAGGGCTGTTTCCTCTTAAAACTCTGAAGAATGTGCGGCCTGTTGCGGCGTTTGATTACTTTGAAACCAATAAACTTAGGAGTTTTTTCGCGCATACATTCTTCAATATTATTTCTATCCGTAGAAAAGATTTATCTAAGCATGAAGACCCTTTATTGCCTTTAGAAAAAGCGCTGGATAATGGCCAATCGCTTATTTTTTTCCCAGAAGGGACACGATCGTTGACGGGTGAGATTGGACAGTTTCATTCGGGGGTCATCCATCTTCTTGAAAGAAAACCCGAAATTCCTTTAGTTCCAGTCTATTTGTCTAATATGGCGCGTACTCTTCCTAAAGGTGAAACTATCCCTGTGCCTTTTTTCTGTGATTTGCATATCGGAGGCATGATTTCTCTGCGCGGTACTCGTAGTGAGATGCTTAAGGCTATTCGCGATGCCTTAATTTTATTGCAGGAGGGAGAAGACTCGCATGCTTAGGGCTGTTGCTTTTTTATGGGGATTTCTTGAAGCAACGGTTTTTTTCTTAGTTCCCGATGTTTATTTGACAGGGGTTGTTTTAAAAGCGGATTCAAGAAAGATCTTGGTGGCATTTTTCTATTCTTTGTCTGGGGCTCTCTTGGGAGGAGCTATTTTATATGCTTTTGCTTTCTCCCATCCTTTGAATACTTTAGATTGGTTCGATCATATACCCGGAATTTCGACAAAATTAATTCAGAATGTACGAGTGAATATTTCAGCTGAAGGCCTTACAAGCATGTTTAAGGGGATGTTTCAGGGTGTCCCTTATAAGTTATTTGCTGCTGCCTGGGGTGAGAAAGGTGGTAATCTATCGTTATTTATCTTTTTGACTATTGTAGCTAGGGGATCTAGATTTATCTTCTCTATTTTAGTGGCAGCTTTTCTAAAGATTTTGGGCACAAGGTTCGTTAAAAACTGGAATACATGGCGGTGGATTGCATACTCAATGTTTTGGTCTATATTTTATACTGTTTATTTCTACTATATGTATAACAAATCGTGACGTTTTTTACGGCTAAAGGGGGTTTAAATGCTAACTGCTAAAGTTAAGGCTTTGCTTGTGACAATAACCCAACTTTTATTTGTAGCTTGGCTTCATCTAGTAGCTATATTAGCTATGGGTTCGGCAATATTTCCTGGTATTCTGTTGATTTATTATGTATGGACCCACACCTTTGTCTATTTTATTATTTTTCGCGTGTGGTTATTCTGCGTTAGTTTAGTTCTGGCTTATTTTGTATATGGCTTTAGCTTGATTTTTATTTTAGGATTATTAAGAATAGTTTTAAGATTGAATCTTAAAGAAGGAGAATATCAGATAGCCTCGATAGGAATGATGAGGTGGATGTTTATCAATGCATTATATACTATTGTTTCGATTACATTTATGGATTTTATCCTGCTTACTCCAATTGCACCTTTATTTTTTAGTTTAATGGGGGCTAAGGTAGGTAAAAACGTACAAATTAATTCAAAGATCTGCGCAGATTTATCTCTTCTTGAAATAGGGGACAATACGGTTATAGGAGGGCATGCTACAGTAATCTGCCATTCTTTTGAGCGTAATAGGTTGATATTGCGCAAAATTAAGATCGGCAAAAATGTTGTTATCGGTTTGAATTCCGTAGTCTTAGCCGGAGCAGAGATCGGAGATGGGGCCTTTATTACTGCAGGCGCTGTTTTAGGTAGAAACAAGCAGGTTGAGCCTCATAGTGTTTATGCGGGAGTTCCTGCCGAATCCACAAAAGAAAGGAGGGAGCGCGATAAGGCATGAAAAAGAAAATAAGTTTAGATACAATTACAATTACCGATATCATGGAGGCGATAAACAAGAACTATGGCGATATCACTGCTCTTCAGATAAAAGATCAAGATTGCTCATTTAGAAAGATCTCTTATGTGGAATTGGGCAGGCGGACAGTTGATGTTTCTTCTAATCTTATCAAATTAGGGATAGTAAAAGATGACAAAATTGCGATATACTCAGAGAATAGGCCTGAGTGGTCTGTAGCTTTTTTCGGTATTGTTTGTGCTTCCGCTACAGTTGTACCTGTAGATGTTAAGCTTAGTGAAGCCGAAGTGCAGTTTATCCTAAGCAATAGCCAAGCTAAATGTATATTCGTGAGTAAAAAACACTTAGAAGTTATTGATAAAATAAGGCAGAGTCTTCCGGAATTGAAGCATATCATTGCTATAGATGACAACGAGAGGCAGGATATGATTAAATTGAAAGATTTGAAGCTTACCAGCGAAGAAAACAAGAACCGGCCGATACACGAGGAAGATACCGCATTAATAATCTATACTTCCGGTACTACGGGATCAGCTAAGGGGGTTGAGCTCACTTTCAGGAATTTAATGTTTCAAGTTAGGTCTTTAAGTGAAGTGATCGATTATAAG
>JAQVOZ010000017.1 GCA_028702365.1 Candidatus Omnitrophota bacterium
TCAGTTGCTTCCCGGCAGGAACATTAAGCGGTGCGCCGAAGGTGCGCGCCATGCAGATAATAAATGAGCTTGAAAGAGACGGCCGGGGGATATATGCGGGAAGTGTCGGATATTTTTCCTTCACAAACAGCCTGGATACGTGTATAATAATAAGAACTATAGTATTTAAGAATAAGAAAGCCTATATCCAGGCTGGCGCAGGCATAGTTATGGATTCGAAGCCTGAAAAAGAATATAAGGAAACATTGAACAAAGCAAAAGCACAAGTTTTGGCGGTTAGGCTGGCAAAGGGCTTAGCCTAATAAAGGAGGGATAATGAAGAAGATAATTTGTTTTTTTATAATTTTAGCGCAATCGTTTTCGTTATTAGTTTATGCTGAGGAGCAAAATACTGCTTCTTCAGCTCAGGCTAAACCAGCAACGCAACCGGCAAACGCAGCCCCGGCAGCTCAGGCGGATAAAGGAATTAAAAAGGTAGAAGTGATACCGGCGCCGGCTGAACAAAAAGAAAAAGCAAAAATGCAGGCCGCGCCCAAAGAAGAAGTTAAACAAACCGCAGTAAAAGAAGAGTCGGCAGAAGAGATGAATAAAGAAGCGCCCTGCGTGCCTAACGAGGAAGCGCAGGGAACGGTTGTGCTTCGCGAGCGCGTGTCAGATCAGAATCCTTTACGTAAGGTTGCGCGCGGTGCGGTAAATACTACTTTGGGCTGGGTTGAAATTCCGCGGCAAATGATAAAAGTAAACAAGACAAAAGGCGATATCGCCGGAGTATTCTGGGGGCCATTAAAGGGATTTGCTTTCTTCGTTGGAAGGACAGCGGTTGGGCTTTATGAGGTAACAACGTTTTTAATCCCTCCATACAAGCCAGTTGTTAATCCCGAGTTTATATTATCTGATGATGACGATGATTAAATAATCAAGCATTAGGAGGGTTTATGGTTAGAATAAGACTGAGGAGGCCGGGTAAAGTTACAAAAAGGCGGTATCATTTTAAGGTCGTTGCTATTGAAAAACGTAACGCCAGAGATGCGGAATATCTGGAACAATTAGGTCATTATGATCCTTCCAGAAAGCTTCTGCAGATAGATATCGAAAAATACGATAAGTGGATAAAAAAAGGCGCAATACCCACGGAAACAGTAGCCTCGTTATACAAAAGATATAAAAAAGAAACAGCAAGCAGCAAGTAAACAGAGAGAGAGAAAGACTTGAATTATATTCTGTTTTTCTGTTCTTTATTTTTAAAAAAGGAGTAAATATGCAACCGAATTCAAATGCAGGCATGGCCAATATATTGTTTCTGGTAGTTATTTTCGGAATTTTCTATTTTATGCTAATACGCCCCCAGCAGAAGCAGCAGAAAAAGCACCGGGAAATGCTGAATAATTTGAATAAAAATGACGAAGTGGTTACCATGGGCGGTATCCACGGCACAATAATAAACGTAAAAGAAAAAACCTTTGTTTTACGTGTCGATGACAATGTAAAAATAGAAATTGATAAAAACGCAATTTCTTATGTTGCAAAAGCGAGGCAAAAAGAATGATTAGAAACGCTGACCTTAAGATACGGTTTATTATACTCGGAGCGCTTATCGTATTTAGCGCATTAGCTATCTATCCGCTCGATAAAAAAATAAATTTAGGGCTTGATTTAAAAGGCGGAATGTATGTGCTGCTTCGTGCCGATCTTTCTTCTGTATCTAAATCCCAGGTCTCTGACGCCATGGGCGGAGCAATTGAAAAGGTTAGGACTAGGATAGATTCCTTTGGTGTCAAAGAAACTTCTATACAAATTCAGGGTGATAATTCTATTCTGGTTCAGCTTCCGGGTGTAGTAGACAGAGAAATAATCGATAAATTAAGGGAAGTAGGAAAACTCGAGTTTAAGCTTGTTTCGGACGAGAAGGAAAAGATTGAAGAGGCAATTAAGGGAACTGTCCCTGAGGGGTATGAATTAAAAGATTACAAAGGAGCGGTTCTCGTTCATAAGGAAGCCGCGCTCACCGGTGCGGATTTATCGCAAAGTTCTGTCGGCTTCGACCAATATGGCGTGCCTAACGTGAGGCTTCAATTTACTGCAGAAGGCGCAAAGAAGTTTGGTAAAGTAACCGAAGAAAATGTTGGAAAGCAATTAGCAATCATTCTTGATGGAAAGGTCATGAGTGCGCCTGCAATACGCGAAGCAATCTTAAGCGGCCAGGCTGAAATTACAGGAGATTTTTCGCTTGATGAAGCTCGTTCAATTGTTTCTGTGTTAAATTCAGGAGCTTTGCCTATTCCGCTCGTAGTTGAAGAGGAACGCACAGTCGGGCCTCTTTTAGGCTCTGACTCTATAACTAAAGGAATAAATGCCTGCCTTCTTGGCGCAGCCCTGGTTTTTGTTTTTATGGTTTTTTATTATTTAATGGGAGGCGTTGTTGCGGATATCTGCCTTGTGCTTAATATACTGTTTACCTTGGCGGCGCTAAATGTATTAAAAGCGACGCTTACCTTACCTGGAATTGCCGGTTTGATTTTAGCTTTGGGTATGGCAGTTGATGCAAACGTTTTAATCTATGAAAGGATACGCGATGAACTAGCTGCTAATAAGCCATTAGGCGCAGCTGTAAAAAATAGTTTTGACAGAACATTCTTAACAATATTTGATTCAAACCTTACTACGATAATAGCGGCAGCTTTTCTTTTTATATTTGGTACAGGGCCTATACGAGGGTTTGCGACAACCCTTATTCTAGGTATCCTTATAAGCATGTTTACGGCGATTTTCGTAGGCAAGACCATATTTGCGGTTTTGCTTAAAAACAATTTGAAGAAACTTCCGATGCTTCAGTTTTTCCCGGCTTCAAAGATAGACTTTTTAAAACCACGCTATGTATGTATTGCGCTTTCGACTGTTTTAATTATCGGCAGTATGTATGTTTTTTTATCCAAAGGGGAAGCGGTCTATAGTATAGATTTTAAGGGCGGGCAGATTTTGGAATACAAATTGACCCCTGCGCCGTCAATTGAGGATGTAAGGCAGCAGTTAAAAGACGCAGGCTTGCCGGGCTTAATTATCCAGGATTTTAAGGATGTAAAAGGCGGAATCAACATAAAAAGCAAAGAAGATGTTGCCAATAAAGTAGAAGAAGTTTTAAAGAAAAATTACAAAGAAGTAGAAGGATTAAGGGTGGATAAAGTAGGCCCGACCGTCGGCGCGTTGCTTAAAACAAAAGCGCTCTGGGCGATTGCGCTTTCCCTAATAGGTATTCTCGCTTATGTGTTTATCAGGTTCAAGCATTTTGATTTTGCCCTTGCCGGAGTTATTGCGCTTTTGCACGATGTAATTGTGGCCCTTGGTTTTGCGGCTTTGTTTGGTTACGAAATAGACCTGTTGATAGTTACGGCGCTTTTAACTATCGCTGGTTATTCCATAAATGACACCATAGTCATATATGACCGCATAAGAGAAATAGCTCCGCGTATGCATAAGGCTTCTGTTTATCAGATATTAAACCAGGCGCTGAACAACACTTTTTCAAGGACAATAATTACATCCCTTACGGTGTTTTTCGTAACGCTTTCCATGTATCTTTTAGGAGGGGAAGCATTAAGGGGTTTTTCTTTTGTGCTTTTGGTCGGTTTTATTTCCGGAGTTTATTCAACTATCTATATTGCTTCCGCATTGGTTCTTGTTTTTCGGAGAGCCAAAGCGTAAGTTTAGCCTTCATTTAAAAAGCCAGATGTTTTACTCTTGGCTTACTCCAGGTTCCTGTTTATCTACCTCTTGTTTATGCCATGTTTGATACCCTCAAAATATACACAAATAAAGCGCTTAGCCTGGATGCTATTAATCAGGAGCTCATAACTCTTGGGTATCGTAGAGTTGATGAGGTGCTTGAGGAAGGAGATTTCTCCGTTCATGGAGACACTCTCGAAATATTTCCGGTAAATTTTACTTTTCCGCTACGCTTGGAATGGGAATTCGACGTTGTCAGAAAAATCTACAGTTTCGATAAAGCGCTCAATAAAAAAATCATTGATTACGATTTTCTTATCGTAATACCTCATTTTAAGAAAGTAAAAAAATATACAAGTGAAGATTTGCCACTTGAAGCTGTTTTGCGCCTTAAAAAAGGCGATTTTGTAGTGCACACGCGCTATGGTATAGGAAAATTTATCGGCATAAAAAAACTTAAACTAAAGGAAAAAGAAGATTATTATTTCGAAATAGTATATGATAAAAACGATAAATTATATGTTTCAAAAGAAGACGCTCACTTAATACAGAAATACACAAGTTTTTCAATCCGCTCGCCAAAACTTTCACGTCTGGGTTCTAAGGAATGGGTGCGTACTAAAATGCGGGTTGAGCGCGGAATTAAGGAATTTGCTCTGACCATCTTACGCATGGAGGCGCAAAGAAAGCTCATCGGAGGATTTAAGTTTTCACCGGATACTCCCTGGCAGGCGCAATTTGAAAAAACTTTTCCTTATGAAGAAACTCAAGACCAGAGCAAGGCGGTAGCCGAAACCAAGCACGATATGGAAGGCGCAGGATGCATGGACAGGCTCGTCTGCGGGGATGTAGGCTACGGAAAAACTGAAGTTGCCATGCGCGCAGTTTTTAAGGCTGCTATGGATAATAAACAGGTAGCTTTTTTGGTTCCTACAACAATTCTTGCATATCAGCACTATAAAAATCTGTCCGATAGAGTGAAAGATTTTCCGGTAAGAGTAGAAATGCTCAGCCGTTTCCGTAAACCTTCCGACCAGGAAAGGATAATTAAAGAATTGCGCGATGGTAAAATCGATGTAATAGTTGGAACTCACCGTCTTACCTCGGATGATGTGGGTTTTCGCGACCTCGGGCTTCTGATTATTGATGAAGAGCATAGATTTGGAGTGGAGCATAAAGAAAAAATAAAAAAGCTTAAAATAGGCGTTGATGTGTTAACTCTTACGGCAACCCCCATACCGCGCACTTTATATATGAGCCTTATAGGTATCAGAAATATTTCCTTGATTAAAACTCCGCCCAAAGATAGATTGGCGGTTAAAACAAAAATAATACAGTACAACCGGCAGGTTTTAAGGGACGCAATTGTGCGCGAAATAGCAAGGGGCGGCCAGGTGTTTTTTATCCACAACCGCATAGAAACTATACCGCGGTGGGAAAAGATATTGAGGGAGATATTACCTGAAGAAATAAAAATGTCGGTCATACACGGCAGGTTGTCTTCAGGGGAAATTGAGTCTGTTATGTTCGAGTTTATCGAAAAAAAGATTGATTGTCTTCTTTCAACTGCAATCGTTGAATCCGGCATAGACATTCCTTCCGCAAATACTATAATTATAAGCGACGCCCACACATTTGGCCTTGCGGATTTGCATCAACTAAGAGGCCGTGTAGGCAGGTTTAACGTGCAGGCTTTTGCGTATTTGCTTGTGCCGAATATTTCTTCGATTTCCACAGAAAGCCGGCAGCGTCTTGAAATGATTGAGCAATACTCACATCTGGGTGCCGGTTTTGAAGTAGCGATGAGCGATTTAGAATTACGCGGTGCGGGAAATATTTTAGGAAGAGAGCAGCACGGGTTTGTTTGGATGGTTGGTTTTGATTTATATTGCCGGATTTTAAAGAAAGAGATAGAATATCTGAAAGACGCTTTCAGAATGGAAGTTGGTTAAAAGGCATTTTGGAGAAGAACAATGAAAAAAATATTTTTTGTAATCCTGGCATTTGAGTTTGTATTTTGCGCATATTCCGCTGAAGAGGTTGGAAAAATCGTAGCCAAAGTTAACAGCCAGATTATTACCGCAAAAGACCTGGACGATTACTATAAAGTGCTGACATATAAGGTGCCGGGCGCTGCCGGTATTGCTCAGGATGAAACCAATGGTAAAAAAGAAGCTTTGGTAAAATTAATCGAAGACAAGCTGATACTGGAGGAAGCCAAAAAAAAGAATTTGGAAGTTTCCTCCTATCTTGTGAATGGCCAAATGAATAAGATGATTGAATCGTACTCTTCAAGGGATGAGTTCGAAAATTCTCTTATCGAGCGGGGCCTTACAGTAACTATGCTCAAAGAAAGAATACTGGGGCAATTTCTGATGCGCCAGGTGATAGATATTTACGTAGGCAGTTATGTTTCTGTTTCTCCTCAGGAAGTAAATAAATATTACGAAGAGCATAAAGCGGAAATGAAAGCCCCGGAGAGGTATGTCCTTTGGATAGCTCAAAGTAAAGATAAAAACAAAATAGTTGCAATTGCCAATGCTATAAAAGAAAAAGGAATAGTTGAGGCGGAGAAGGAATATTCCGATAGCCTGGTCAAGCTCGATGCCGGCATAACTGAGCTTAAAGAAGAAATTGCACAAACCGTCAAAAAATTAAAAGAAGGGGAACAAAGCGTAAAGACAATGGATGCTGTTAATTATTTGGTGTATCTTGAGAAAATACTCCCGCCCAGAGATCTTAGCCTTGAAGAAGCTCAGGAAAGCGTGCGTAATATTATCTGGAACAATAAATTCCGCCAGAGGTTTGAGGAATGGGTAAAACAGCTTAAAGATAAAGCAGTTATAAAAACCTACCTTTAAAATAACCAAATTCCGATTTCCAGCAACCAAATAATGGCCAATAATCAAATTCTAATAATTAATAAAAAACCAGCGGGATTGTTTGACGATTGGTTATTGGCGCTTGGGAATTCATTGGTTATTGTATCTTGGTTCTTGGTTATTTATAGTATTTATCATTAATATTATGCCACAAAACCGTATAATAATTACTACAGGAGACCCTTCGGGCTGTGGGCCGTATATTACCCTTAAAGCAATTGAAAAATTAAGTGGTTGTAGAGTTCAGTTTTACGTGGTCGGTGACAGGAAAATCTTAAGCCGCTTTGACGTTTATAAAAAAATCAATAAACGTATAATTTTAATTGATTTGGTTACCCCCGGCATAGACAAGCTTAAACCAGGCTACGTTTCAAAGCTTTCGGGCCGCGCCAGCATAAGTTATCTTGATTCTGCCCTTAAAATTATGCGCGAATGCGGCATAAAGCGGCTCGTTACTGCGCCTTTGTCGAAAGAGGCAGTGCAGCTAAATCTTTCTGATTTTAGCGGCCACAGCGAATATCTCGCCGATTATTTCAGGTGCAAAATAGAAATGATGATGGTTTCGCCAAAAATTAGGACGGTTTTATTCACGCGGCACATTCCTTTTAAAAAGGTGCCGGTTTTCATAACTAAAAATAATCTTACTGATACTTTTGGTCTGGTTCTTAAATCCTTAAAAAGTATTTTTAAAATAAAATGCCCGAAAATTGCAGTGGCATCGCTAAACCCTCACGCAGGCGTGAGCACTTTTTTAGGCAAAGAAGAAAAAATCATTGATAAAGTTATCCGTAGTTTTAGCGGTAATTTTTACGGTCCGTATCCTTCTGACAGTATTTTTACAGAAAGCTTCATAAGGCAATATGATTGTATAATCGCGCTTTATCATGACCAGGGAATGATTCCTTTTAAACTCCTGTCAATGAAAACAGGGGTTAACTTTACGCCCGGTCTTCCAATTATAAGGACCTCTCCTGCTCACGGCATAGCAGCTGATATTATGCGCGCGGGAGGAAAGCCTTTTGCATCCTCAATGGTTGAGGCTGTTAAACTTGCTTTAAAACTGTCAATCCCATTGCCAGAATATCCGTGGGGGAATAGTGGAGCGGGACGTCGCCCCACAGAAGCATGTTTAGAGAAAGAGGGTCATGAGCATACCCGTGGGGCTCCAGTATGAGACAGTCGCATTCTTTAGGTCAGGTATTTCTGACCGATAAAAATTACGCTCGTAAAATAATCAATTTCCTGGATGTAAATAATGAGGTTGTCCTTGAAATAGGCTCAGGTCCGGGCGATATAAGCGCGCAAATTGTTGAGAAATGTAAGTTCTTATATTGCGTCGAGTTTGACCCGCGTTTCATAACTATTCTGGAAACAAAATTCCAAAATAATGATAACGTTAAAATTATACACTACGATATACTTAAGTTTCCCATTTCGAAATTAGGCGGTAAGGTTGTTGTTTTTGGGAATGTGCCGTATCAGATAAGTAATTCTCTCATTGGCTATTTCGTCGAAAATAGATCAGCTATAAAAAAGGCCTATCTTACTTTTCAGAAAGAATTTGTGAATAAATTGATTGCAAAACCCGGTAGCAAAGATTACGGCTTTCTAAGCTGCTATGCGCAGTATTATGCCGGTATAAAAATTTTTTTTGATATTCCCAAGGGCGCTTTTACGCCGATCCCTAAAGTTGATTCTTCTTTTATGGCGTTGGAATTCTATGACGAGCCGCTGGAAAAAGCGCAAGATGAAAATCTGCTTTTTAAGATGATACGTGAAGCTTTTGGCCAGCGCCGGAAAAAAATTGTCAATTCGCTTTCTAAATTTATAATGGCAGAGGATTTATTTTTTTCGTTGGATATCGATTCCAATATGCGGGCGGA
Source organism: Candidatus Omnitrophota bacterium (assembly GCA_028702365.1). Classification (GTDB taxonomy): domain Bacteria; phylum Omnitrophota; class Gorgyraeia; order Duberdicusellales; family 4484-171; genus JAJYOP01. The sequence continues at coordinate 8,486 of JAQVOZ010000017.1, forward strand.
GAATATCTCGCTTAAACAATATGTGGATATAGCTAATAAAATTTCGAAAGAAAGATTAAAACGTAAATAATCGGCATTCTTTGATTTACGGACGCATAGTGATATAATTCTGTTTAACTAAGAAAGGAGAGAATAATGCTTAAACGCATATATTATCATGATACGGATTGCGGCGGAGTTGTTTACTACGCCAATTACCTTAAATATCTCGAAGAGGCACGTACTGAATATATGGAAAGTCGCGGCTATAATCTAAGCGACCTTGCCGAAAAGGGAATTTTGTTTGTAGTCAGGCGCGTGGATATTGAGTATAAAGCGCCTGCGCACTATGCAGACACGCTTGAGATATCAACCAGTATAGATAAAATACGCAACGTTTCTGTTAATTTCCTGCAGGAGATAAAACGCGAAGGGAAAATTCTTGTATCTGCGGTAACTACTCTTGTCTGCATCGATAAAAATTTTAAGCCCTGCGCCATGTGCGAGGAAATGATAAACGGCCTTTCAAAATGAAATATAAAATTTTAAACAAGACAAAAGGCACCTATGTTGCGCTAGACGGCCGCAAGGCCGTGACATTTTTCGAGCGTTTGTTAGGGCTTATGTTTCGCGCCTCTATCGATAAAGACGAAGCGCTTATTTTCCATAATGTTAACTCAATACACATGCTTTTTATGAGATTTCCCATAGATGTCCTATACCTTGATAGGGATAATAAGGTGCTCAAAGTTAAACATTCCCTAAAGCCTTGGCGCATGTCGAGTTGTATTCGTGCCAAAGCTACCATAGAGCTTCCCGCTAAGAAGGCCGGAGAAACCGCTACTGAGCCAGGCGATACCCTTGAATTTATTGAAGAATAACGCTAAATTGCCCTGATTTTAAGCTGTCAAACGCCTAAATTCTATTGACGGAGCCGACTTTTTCGTTTATTATATTAGCTTACGCCTATCCGCCTTTGTGTCTTTTGGAGAGCAATGGTTGTTACGGGTTTACTCCTACGCTAAAGCTTCTCAGGACAAGTCGGCGGATGTCACTATATAGGCATACTAAGCAGGTGTTCCATGTCAAAACAAACGAAAGTTGCAATATTGGGAGCTACTGGTTTTACCGGGGAAAAACTCGTTGAGATTCTGCTTTCTCATCCGGATGCAGAGGTTACTTATCTTTCTTCCCGGACAGAGGTGCCGGTTCCTTATTCTAAGTTTTTCCCGCGGTTTTTGAATAAAACCGATCTCAAATGTGAGGCATTAAACATTGAAAAATGCTGCAAAGCCGCAGATGTTATATTTTTGTCTTTGCCGCATACGGTTTCCATGGATTTTGTGCCGCAGTTACTTTCCGAAAAGAAAAAAGTAATTGACCTGTCTGCGGATTACCGGTTTAAAGACACAAACCTTTATCAGAAGTATTACAAGGTAACGCATAAAGACAGCGATAATCTGCCGAAAGCAGTTTACGGTTTGCCTGAACTTTTTAAGAAAGATATAGAAAAAAGCAGTATTATTGCAAATCCCGGCTGTTATCCGACCTCGATAATACTTGCGCTTTTCCCTTTGGTTAAAGAGGGTTTAGTTGAGAAAAAGATAATAATAGATTCAAAGTCGGCCATTACCGGCGCCGGCAGAAAAGCAGTTATCGAATATCATTACTCGAATATTTCGAATAACCTTTGGGCGTATAAACCGTTCATTCATCAGCATATCCCGGAGGTCAGCGAGGTTTTAAAGTTGAGCACCGGCAAAACCATTGAGCCGCTTTTTACGCCACATGTAATAGGGGTCGAGGCCGGAATATATTCGACAATTTATGTAACTTTTACAAAGAGCGCAACTGAAGATAAGATTTCTGCGGTTTACTCCAAGTATTACAAGGGTTGCCCGTTTGTAAGGCTGCTGCCGGGGCTGCCCAAATTAAAAGATGTAGTTGGTACAAATTTTTGCGATATAGGTTTTGCACTGGATGAGAAAAAGGAAAATGCCGTAATCGCTTCAAGTATTGATAATCTTATTAAGGGCGCGGCAGGCCAGGCTGTGCAAAATATGAATATAATGTTGGGTTTAGATGAAACAACAGGCCTTTTATGATTAAAATACCTGCCGGGTTTTTGCTTTCCGGTATAAATTGCGGGTTAAAGAAAAACAATAAAAACGACCTGGGGCTTATTTATTGCGAATCTTTTGCGCAGGCGCTTGGATTTTTTACAACCAACAAGAATGTTTCTTATTCGGTTACTCTAAGCAGAAAAAATATTTCAAATCCGATAAAGGCAGTTATCGTAAACAGCGGCAATGCCAATTGTTTTTCGCATAAAAATGGCCTTAAAGATACGGAGGTTATAACTTCCAGGCTGGCTGATTATTTATCGGTAAGCCCAGATGAAACGAAGGGCGGTACTGAGCGGGCCGAACGGATTGATAAGAAAAATATTCTTATAGCTTCGACTGGAATTATCGGCAAAAAACTCCCCAAGGAAAAAATTATTTCAGCTTTCCCGAAGCTTTATGAAGAGATGGGCAGGGAAAATGCGGAAAGGTTTTCTCAAAGTATCATGACTACTGATACTTTTAAGAAGATTTCTTGCTCTGAAATTAAGCTGCAGAGCGGTAAAGCGCGCATATTAGGTTTTGCAAAGGGCGCAGGAATGATTGCGCCTAATGTTGCGACTATGCTTGTTTTTATACTAACTGATGCGGTATTGCCAAAAAATTTATTTAAAAAAATAGCCAAGGAAGCAATTGATGGAAGTTTTAATTCTGTTACGGTAGATGGCTGCATGAGCACAAATGATACTGTTTTTGTGCTTTCAAGCGGAAAAGCCGCCCTAAAAACCGTAAAAGAGATTAACGCTTTTTCAAAAGAGTTCAGGAAGATATGCCTTGATTTGGCAACTATGCTTGTTAAAGACGGCGAAGGCGCAAGCAAGTTCATTAAAATTGCCATAAGCGGAGCAAAAAGTAAGGCTGAAGCAAAGAGAGCAGGGCTTTCTATAGCAAATTCGAACCTTTTTAAATGCGCGGTTTACGGCGCTGACCCTAACTGGGGTAGAATTATAGCTGCATTGGGCCATGCAGGAATTGGCGTCTGCGAGGGGATACCGATTAAGATGTCAGACCTTACGAAAAAAAATATCAGCATAGAAGTTGACCTTAAAAGGGGTGCGTTTGCCCAGACAGTATATACTTCGGATTTAACTCCGGAATATATCAAGATAAATGCCGAGTACAGTTAATCATAGAAGCAGATATCCGCGATAATCCGCTTCTACAAAAAAGGAAGGTAAAATGGTAAAAGAAGCAATAAAAAAAGCAGATGTTTTAATAGAAGCTTTGCCGTATATAAAAAAGTTCCATAAAAAGATATTCGTGATTAAATACGGCGGTTCGATATTGAGCGAAGACAGGGTCCGTAAATCGGTTCTCGAGGATATAGTTTTTCTGCGCTATACCGGAATAAGGCCAATACTCGTCCATGGAGGCGGGCCGAATATTACGGAAAAATTAAAAGAACATAAAATCACAACAGAGTTTTTCGACGGAATGCGCGTGACGAATGAGTTTACCCTTAAAATAGTTGAGGAAGAATTAAATGAGCTCAATGATTTGATAGCTAAAGAAATAAATGCCTATGGCGCACATGCGCAGAGTTTTAAAAAAGAAGACCAGCTGCTTATTGCCGCGAAGAAGCGCGCAAAAAAAGATTTAGGCTTTGTAGGCGAGGTTATCGATTACGACAAAATCAAATTAGAGCAAGCACTGGAAAAATCAATTCCGGTAATTACTCCTATGGGTATATCCAGAGAGGGGCTTGCTTTTAATATAAATGCCGATGATGTAGCTTTTTTTCTTGCTTCAAGGCTTGGAGCGGAAAAGCTCGTTTTGCTTACAAATACTTTAGGCGTTATGCGTAATCAGCAGGATGAAGCATCGCTTATTTCAACAATTTCCGTAAAGGACGCGGACGACCTTATCGATAAAAAAGTAATCAGCGAAGGAATGG
>JAQVOZ010000018.1 GCA_028702365.1 Candidatus Omnitrophota bacterium
GCCGGTAAAATGAAAGATATAATAGTGTTTCACGCGGGAACAAAACGCCTGCCACAAAGCGCCCAAAGCGCATCCAGTTTTGTGACCTCCGGAGGAAGAGTTCTGGGGGTAACCGCTTTAGGCAGTACCGTCAAAGAGGCGATTGATAAAGCTTATAAAGCAGTTGGAAAAATAAGCTTCGAGGGAATGCAATACCGCAAAGATATAGGAAATAAAGCGTTGTAATTTTTCTTGCAAAAGGTAAAATAAAAAATACGCTTAAAATATGAAGATAAAAGTAAGCCAATTATCCATAATCCCCGGGATTGCATTATTTTTTATAATATTTTTGGCGCCTTCTTTTGCCGATATTATTGTGCTAAATAACGGGAAAAAAATAGACGGGCTAATAGTAGAAAAATCAGACAGTTTTATAAAAGTAGATGTCGAAGGTGTTGAGCTTAAATTCTACAATAAGGATATCAAGGAAATAATAGCGAAGAAAGAAGGCGTTGCTATATCAAATGAAAAATATGCCGAGCTTGAGAAGAATTCTCTTTTGCGTAAGGTGCTTGAGCTGTCCAACGTAAAGAAACAGGTTGAAAGCATACCCGCGCACGTTGCTGATGAATATACTCAATATAAGGAACGTATGCCGGTTAAAGCGTATGAAGCAGGCAGCCAAATAATGGCTGAAGCGTATAATGCTGATGATATTTATTCCTCGATAATAGATTATTTTAATGCTAATTCCAGGAGAGATTATCTTGTGAAAATTAAAGAATTTATGAGTTCGCCGCTTAGCGAGAAAATTATCAGCCTTGAGGATAAAGCTGCCACCTCTAAGGGTCTTTCGGAGATGAAGGAATTTGCCAATACTTTAGGCCAAATTCCGCCGCCAGAAGAGCGCACCGCGCTTATAAAGAAATTGGACGAGGCAGTGGGCGCAACCAATATGCAAATTGAAACGGTTATCACTCTGTATAAAGGAATGAATCTCGCTATTGACCCTGTCTCGCTAGCCGATAAACGGCTGACGCCGGGGGAGCTTGATATGGTTACTATCCAAATGCGGCAACAGTTAAAAAGCATTCTAAAAAACGTAATATCCATATCTTTTCTTTATACTTATCAGTCTTTATCTGATGAAGAACTTAAGCAGTACGTAAGTTTTTGGTCGTCTGATGCCGGAAAATGGTTTAACAAAATTTCAAATGAAGCTTTTATCTCTGCTATGGATAAGGCAGGCCAAGGAGCAGCTGCTAAATTTGCCAAGTTAGCCAGCGAAGGAGAATATTCAGATGCCGGCAGCGAGTCTGATTTTTTTAAAAAGGGGGGCGAATGGATAAGAAAATAGCTATAATACTTGGCAGTAAAAGTGATTTGGAAGAGCTCAAGGCAGGCTTTGCTCTTTTAAAGGAATTTTCTATTTCCTACAGGCTGGAAGTAGCTTCGGCACACCGCAATCCGGAGAAACTCAGAAAACTGTGCCTAGAGCTTGAGAAAACAGGAACGGAGGTAGTTATAGCCTGTGCGGGCCTTGCTGCTGCGCTCCCTGGCTTTGTTGCTTCTTATGTAAATATACCTGTTATAGGCGTAGCCATGAAAGGAGGGCTCCTTGACGGTTTAGATGCATTGATGTCGATAGTCAGCACTCCGCGTGGGCTTGGGCTTACTTCAAGCGGAGTGGGCAAGTCTGCATTTATAAACTCAATAATTTTTGCACTTACGGTAATTGCGTTAAAAGATAAAAAATATTTGACCAAACTCAAAGCTGTGAAAGAAAAATTCAGATAAAAGAAATTAAAATGAAGAGAATCAACATCGATAATGCTAATGTGGATAGTTTGATAATAGACGAGGCAGTTTCTGCCATTTTAAAAGGCGGTATTGTCGCTATACCTACCGAAACAGTGTACGGCCTTGCGATAGACTCCGGTAACGAAGAAACTTTAAAAAAGCTATACGAAATAAAGCAAAGGCCCGGCGATTTGCCTTTGAGTTTTGCTTTGGCAGATAAAGAAAACGCCCTGAATGAATATTTTTCTGTTTTACCTCCTTTTGGATACAGATTAATAGAAAGATTTTGGCCGGGGCCTCTTACGGTAATTTATTTTGATAAAGCAGAAAATAAAATAGGAATAAGAGTTCCTTCGGACCCTGTCGCAAACAGGATACTGACAAAACTAAACAAAGCAGCATTTTTAACGTCAGCAAATTTAAGCGGCAGCAAAGATGCGGTCTCCGGGCTTGAGGTAGAAAACATTTTTGACGGAAAACTGGATTTAATCGTTGACTCGGGCAGCACCTTATATGCCAAGCCGTCAACTATCATAGATTTGACCCTTAGTCCGTTTAAGATTTTAAGAAGCGGGGTAATCCCGGAGCAGGAAATCGTTGACGTATTCATAAAGAAAAGAATACTTTTCATCTGCACGGGAAATTCCTGCAGGTCGCCTATGGCACAGTTTCTTCTTGAGAAATATCTTGATGAGACAAAACCATACCTTCGAGGCAGGCATGATATTATTTCAAGAGGCGTTGCTACGCTTAACGGTATGCCTGCTTCAACGCATACCGCTGATATTCTAAAAGAGAAGGAAGGCCTGGATGTAGGTGGATTTTCTTCCAGAAGGATTGACCGGGAGGCTATTCTATCCTCTGACCTCATATTTACAATGGAAGACGCTCATACGGATTACATATTGAAATTTGAACCTACAGCCGAAGGCAGGGTATTTGGGCTTAAAAAGTTTCTCCCGGCAGAGTTGGAAAAAGACATACCTGACCCCATAGGAAAGGATGTTTCTATCTACGAGGAAGTATATTCTCTTATTAAAAAAGCAGTAATCGAACTAGCGGGGTGGTTATGAAGATAGCATTAGCAGGCGATCATCGTGGGTTCAGGTTAAAAGATTTTTTAGTAAATATTTTAAAAGAGAAAGGGCATGAGGTTATTGATTTTGGAACGCATTCATCTGATTCCTGTGATTATCCGGATTATACTTATCCGGCATCCGTTGCGGTAAGAGATAAAAAATGTGAGCGCGCTATTTTAATATGTTATTCGGGAATAGGAAGCGCTATCGTGGCGAACAAGGTTAAAGGGGTAAGGGCGGCACTGGCATATACTGTAAAAAGCGCGGTTCTTTCGCGAAAGCATAATGACAGCAACGTATTGGTTTTACCGGCTTATATGCTCAAGAAAGAACAGGTAAAAAGAATAGTTTTTTCCTGGCTTAAAGCAGAGTTTGAAGGCGGCAGGCACGCAAGAAGAGTTAACAAAATAAAAGAAATAGAGGAGAAAGAAAATGTTTGAAGAACTGAAAAAAATTGACTCCCAGGTTTATCAAAGTATAAAGAAGGAACTTACAAGGCAGCGCGAACATCTTGAGCTTATTGCGAGCGAAAATTTTGCTCCTCTCGCAGTCATGCAGGCGCAGGGCACCGTGCTTACCAATAAATATGCAGAAGGATACCCGAAAGCGCGCTGGTACGGCGGCTGTGAATTTGTAGATGAAGCCGAAGAATTAGCCAGAGAACGCGTAAAAAAAATCTTTGGCGTAGAATATGCTAATGTCCAACCTCATTCAGGCTCTCAGGCAAATATGGGGGTTATGATGGCTGTGCTTGAGGCAAAAGATACTATACTTGCGATGGATCTTGCTTGCGGCGGCCATCTTTCGCACGGGCACCCGCTTAATTTCAGCGGAAAATTTTATAATATTGTTGCTTACGGCGTAAATAAACAAACAGAAGCTCTTGATTATGAAGAAATAGAGGCGCTTGCAAAAAAGCATAAACCAAAAATGATTATCGCAGGCGCGAGCGCTTATCCGCGGACAATTGATTTTAAAAAATTTAGAGCTATCGCAGATAGCGTGGGCGCATATTTATTGGTTGATATGGCGCATTTTGCGGGGTTAGTTGCTGCAAAAATATATCCTAATCCTTGCGAATACGCCGAATTCGTTACGTCAACTACCCATAAAACATTAAGGGGCCCGCGCGGAGGCTTTATCCTCGCACGCAAGGAATTTGGCAAAAAAATAGATACAGCGGTATTTCCTGGCATACAAGGCGGGCCGCTTATGCATGTTATAGCCGCAAAAGCAGTTGCTTTCGGCCTTGCGCTGACGGATGAATTTGTAAAATACCAGAAGCAGGTTGTTTTAAACGCAAAGCATTTTGCCAAATCGATGGAAGAGAAAAAATACCGGATTGTGAGCGGCGGAACCGACACCCACCTTTTTCTGGTTGACTTACGCCCGAAAAATATAACCGGAAAAGAAGCGGTAGGGATACTTAGTTCGGTTAATATTACGATAAATAAAAATCTTATACCGTTTGACGAGAAGCCGCCGGCAGTTGCCAGCGGTGTTAGAATAGGAAGCCCTGCAGTTACAACCAGAGGAATGAAAGAAAAAGAAATGGAAAAAATCTGCTCATTAATCGATGCAGCAATTATTAACAAAGACAATGCTTCCAAGATGGAGGAAATCAAAAAAGAAGTGGTTGGTTTTACGGAAAAATTTCCTCTTTATGAAAGCCTTAAAATGTAATTCTAACCGAACGGAGTGAGGTTGTAATGCACAAAAAAATTAAACGGCCAAGTTGGGATGAGTATTTTATAAAAGCAGCTTTTCTGGTAGGGACGCGGTCTACCTGTCTTCGAAGGCGTGTGGGCGCAGTTTTAGTCAAGGATAGGCAGATTCTCGCAACCGGTTATAACGGCGCACCTATGGGAATAACTCATTGTGACTCTATCGGATGCTTAAGAGAGGAATTAAAGGTGCCTTCCGGCCAGCGCCATGAGATATGCCGGGGGCTGCATGCTGAGCAGAATGTCCTTCTTCAGGCAGCAAAGCACGGCGTTTCAGTCAGGGAAAGCACAATATATATAACTAATGCTCCGTGCAGCATTTGTGCTAAAATGATAATTAATGCAGGCATAACAGAGGTAATTATTGCGGATAATTATCCCGATGAAATGGCAAAGAAATTTTTAAAAGAGGCAAAAGTTAGATTAAGAAAAGTAAATAAAGCATGAAATGCCCATTTTGCAACCATAACGAAGACAGGGTTATTGACTCGCGTGAAACGTCTGAAGGAACCGCGATAAGGCGAAGGCGTGAATGCAGCACATGTAATAAACGTTTTACGACCTATGAATATGTCGAAAAAACGCCTCTTATGGTAATTAAGAAAGACAGCCGGCGTGAGCCATTTATCAGAGAAAAAATATTATCGGGCATAAGAAGCGCCTGCCAGAAGCGCCCTATAAGTACGGAAAAAATAGAGAAAGTCGTAAGTGAAATCGAAGCAGAAATACAGAAAAAGTTTGACCAGGAAGTGGAGTCGCGTTTTATCGGCGAGCTCGTAATGGAAAAACTTGCAAGAATTGACGACGTTGCTTACGTCCGATTCGCGTCAGTCTACAGGCAGTTTAAAGATATAAATCAATTTATGCGCGAACTGCGCGATATTCTGGGTAAACGCATTAAATAGTTTTCGGCAGCTGACAGGGTTTTTATAAGGAATTTATGGTTGAGATGGAATTGACCCGGATAATCATTGATGAAGAAAAAAGAGAACAGGTTGTTTTTCTTAAAGAAAAAAACGGCACAAGATGCCTGCCTATAGTAATTGGCATAAATGAAGCAGCTTCTATCCGTATGCATTTAAACGGTTTTGTGGCGCCGCGGCCTCTTACTCATGATCTTATGTGTGCAATGTTGGATAATCTGGGGGCAAAGCTGGATAGGGTAGTAATTGATAAGCTTGTGGACAATACATTCTACGCAAAGCTCTATTTAAAAACCCAAAGCAGCATGAAAATTATCGATGCAAGACCGTCTGATTCGATTGCTCTTGCGGTAAGAACAAAATCTGCGCTTTTTGTTAATGAAGAAGTGTTCCATAAGTTATCGCAAACGACATAATTATCTTTCTTCCAAACTGCGACTTAAGCAAACCATAGTGAATCAATCAATAAATAGATGAATTGTAAAATTATTTCAAAAAAAATTCCTTATTTCAATTTAATAGCCTCTATCGCCGCTAAGCGAAAGATTAATATCTGGCTTGTGGGGGGCGTATTGCGGGATTTATTCCTTAAAAGAAAGAAGGACCTCATTGATTTTGATTTTTGCGTAGAAAAAAATGTACTTGGCATAGTAAAGGATTTCTCCGGAAAAATTTCTTCAAAATTCATAGTCCTCGATGAAAAAGAAGGCAGCTACCGGGTTATTCTTAAGAAGCATTCTAGAATTTATACTTACGATTTTACGCTGATGAGAGGAAAAAATTTTAACGATGATTTATGTTCGCGCGATTTTACTATAAACATGCTTGCTGTAAATGTTTTAGATAAAAAGAAAGAAATTATCGACCATTTCAACTCAACAGCCGACCTTAAGGCCGGGTTGATTAGAACCGCCAACATAGACGTTTTAAGGCAGGATCCCTTACGTATTTTAAGAGGTTTTTCTTTCATGATAAACTACGGTTTTAAAATAGATAAAAACACGCAAAAAGCATTTGTGAAATATAAAAAACTTTTAAAAAACATCTCCGGAGAACGCATAAATGAGGAACTTTTTAAAATATTTGCTAATTGCTATTCTTATGATGCTATAAAGCGGATGGAGCAATCAAGAATAATTGATGAAGTTATTCCGCAGATTTCCAAAACCAGAAATGTTTATCAGGGCGGGTTTCATCATCTGGATGTCTGGAAGCATTCCCTGGAGGCGCTTCGCGAATTCGAATCGCTTTACCGTAAATACATAGTGCACAAAAAAGAAATACTCAGCTACCTTAATGAACCGCTTGCAGAAAATAGGACGCGTACGCAGATTATAAAATTAGCCTGTCTTTTGCATGATATCGGTAAACCCATTGCAAAAAACAAAAAAGGCAACCGCACAATATTCCATATGCATGAAAAAATCGGAATGAATTTGGCAGAAAAGATTTCAATGAAGATTAAACTATCCCTGCGGGAAAAAGATGTTTTAAAGAAACTTATTTTCTGGCATCTTCGCCCAGGATACCTTGCAGACCAGGCGCCTCCCACAAAAAGGGCAATTTATCATTTCTTCCGCGATACGCAGGAAGAGGGGGTTTCCGTGATACTGCTTTCGCTTTCCGATTGGCGTGCAACGCGAGGCCCTCTTACAAATTTGGTGAAAAGGAAAAGGCACGAAAGAATAATGCTTAAATTGATAGACCATTATTTTGAGGAGAAGAAAAAGAAACCCCTGCCAAAGCTTATTGATGGCTATGATGTAATGAAAAAATTTAACCTTACGCCATCTGCCTTAATAGGCGAAATACTTAAAAAAGTAAAAGAAGAGCAGGCTCTTGGAAAAGTAAAGACAAAGTCAGATGCGTATCGGCTGGCAAAGCTGATAGTGATTGGCGCCAAGCATAAAAAACCATCCATAAAGGTAAGGTAAATATGAGAATAAAAGATACAGAAATCCTGATAACAAAAGGCGACGTTACAGAATCCATCGCCGAAGCAATCGTAAATGCCGCAAACAACCAGTTTTATATGGGCGGAGGCGTGGCCGGCGCAATTAAGAAAAAAGGCGGAAAAATTATAGAGGAAGAAGCTATAAAACAGGGACCGGTTGAACCGGGCTGCGCGGTTATAACGCAAGCCGGAGGCTTAAAAGCAAAATATGTAATTCATGCTGCAACTATGAAAATGGATTTTAAAACGGATGAAGATATAATACGCAGGGCCACATATAATACTCTTAAGCTTGCCCAAAATAAAAAAATAAGTTCAATTGCTTTTTGCGCATTAGGCTGCGGAGTGGGAGGCTTCTCCTATGAAACAGCTTCTAAAATCATGGCGCAGGAGGTTTTCAGGTATTTACAGACAACTTCGCTGCCTACCCTTAAAAAAATTGAATTTATTCTGTTTTCTGAAGGCGCTTTAAAAATATTTCAAAAAAATATCAGTGATTATCTTGAGCATATTACCGGTAAGCTTCGCGAAGGGCCATTTTTAACAGTTGACGGCATAGTGGAGTTTGGCGGTGGCATTGTGATGATAGAGCGTATGAATCCGCCTTTAGGCTGGGCGTTGCCCGGAGGCTTTGTTGATTATGGGGAAACAGTTGAGGATGCAGCAAGGCGTGAGGTAAAAGAAGAGACTAATCTTGAATTTTCTGATTTTAAAATGCTGGGAGTCTATTCTGACCCCAAAAGAGATGCACGGTTCCATACTGTTTCTACTGTATTCTACGGAAAAGGCAAAGGAGAGCTTAAGGCGTCTTCGGATGCCAGGAATGCAAAAATATATAAAGTTGATTCGCTTCCCGAGAAAATCGCTTTTGACCACAGGCAGATAATCAAAGACTATATTGGGCGGGCCACAAGTAAAAAATGAGATTGATTTATCCCGTGATATCTGCTTTCTGCCCCTTGTTTTTATATTAAACTTTAACTTATGATACATACCGACTTTATACGCTACTTAAAAGGTGTTGGGCCGAAAAAAGAAGAAATATTTAATAAAATAGGCATCCATACTTTAGATGACCTTCTGCATTACTACCCATTTCGATATGAAGACCGGCGCAATTTCAAAAAGATAAAAGACATAAAGGAAAATGAATTTTGCGTAATAAAAGCAAAAATACTTGCCCGGAACTTGAAAAAAATGCCTTATTTTATGCGTGCAAAGAGGGTAAAAAATATATTGGAAATTGCAATAAGCGATGACACCGCTGTTATTAATTGCACGTGGTTTAATCAGGGCTATCTCTATGACAAGATGAATATCAGCGATACATTGATTGTTTACGGTAAGCCAAGAATGTATGACGGGAAACTTAAACTTATCGCGCCTGAGTTCGAGATGTTTGAGGAAGGGGAAGATTCTCTTAATCTTGGCAGAATCGTAGGTATTTATAGCGCAACGCAAAATTTGGGGCAAAAATTTATCAGAAAAACAATTTCGCTTGCCCTTGAAAACCTGGACGCGCAAACGCGGGATTCTTTGCCTTTTGACGTGAGGCGCGAAAAAAAATTCCCCAATATTGTGCAGTCATTCAAAGGTATCCATTTTCCGCAATCGTTTGAGGAGGCAGAGAAATCGCGCGAGAGGTTTATTTTTGAAGAATTATTTTTTTCGCAGATTCTGGTATATCTGCGTAAGGCCCGCCACCGCAGCCAGGTTGCTGATTCTTTTAGCGCCGGGCCAAAGTTGATTGAAAAATTAAAACAGAATCTTAAATTTTCTCTAACTGCTTCTCAGGAAAAAGTCTTAAGTGAAATACTTAATGACCTTGCGAAAACTTATCCTATGCACCGGCTTCTTCAGGGAGATGTTGGTTGTGGTAAAACAGTAGTCGCGGCTTTCGCTTTTGCTTGCGCTGTTTCCTCCGGGTTCCAGGCAGCTTTTATGGTGCCTACAGAAATACTTGCCTATCAGCACAGAGAAACCTTTAAGAGCCTTTTTAGGGGTTTCGGTTACAGGATTGAGGTTTTGGTTGCATCTTTGGCTAAAGGAGAAATTGAAAGAATACACAAAGAAATTTCTGAAGGCAAAATCGATATCGTTATAGGTACCCATGCTCTTATCTCTGATGAGGTGATTTTTAAAAATTTAAGATTTGTAGCTATAGATGAACAACATAAATTCGGCGTAGCCCAGCGCGCGCTCTTACCTAAAAAAGGAGTAAACCCGCATTATCTTATAATGAGCGCAACCCCTATACCAAGAAGTTTGGCGCTTTCTTTGTATGGAGACCTTGATTTATCTGTTATTACAGAGCTACCACTTGGCCGCATAGTGCCTAAAACCATGTGGGTTACAGAAAAGAAACGGCAATGGGTTTATGATTTTATAGAAGAAAAAATATCAAAAGGCCGCCAGGTTTATATAATTTATCCAATAATTGAAGAAAATGAAGATGAAGATTTAAGGTCTCTGGAGACAATGTATGATAATCTAAAAAGCCGGTTTTCCAAATTTAAATTAGGAATGTTTCACGGTCAGCTTGCGCCCAAGAATAAATTATCCGTGATAGATGAATTTCGTAAGGGCGGAATAAATATACTGGTTTCTACGACAGTTGTAGAAGTGGGCGTAAACGTTGAGAACGCAACAGTTATGGTGGTTGAAAATCCTGAAAGATTCGGCCTTGCGCAGCTGCATCAGCTTCGCGGAAGAATCCAGCGCTCAAATTATGAACCGTATTTTATCCTTTTAAGCGCCGAAGAAGTAAGTGAAGAAGTTTCGCAAAGGCTAAAAGCGCTGCAGGATTCAAATGACGGCTTTAAGATATCAGAAGAAGACCTTATATTACGCGGCCCGGGAGATTTTTTTGGGCAAATGCAACACGGCCTTCCGGAATTAAAAATAGCTAACCCATTACGTGATTTAGAGCTACTTAAGGAAGCCCGCGCTTTTGCGTATAAGATAATAAAAAGCGATCCCGAGCTGCATAAACTGGAGCATCGTTTCATAAGGGAGCGTATTGAAGCTTTGTCCGCCGAGTTAAAAGATTCATTCAGCTTGCTGGAGGAAAAGGCTTAAACTATGAGGATAATATTAGGAAGTTTGAAAGGAAGGGCGATAAAGGTGCCTTTAGGCATAAGGCCGGTATCCAATAAGGTAAAAAAGGCTTGTTTTGATATTTTAGGGGAAGTGATAGAAGGTAAGCGCGTTTTGGAGCTTTTTGCAGGTAGCGGCGCCTTAGGTATAGAGGCACTTTCTCTGGGCGCAAAAGAGGCGGCGTTTGTGGATGTAAACCAGAAGTGCATAAACGCAATAAAAGAAAACATATTTTCTCTGGGTATTGCTGAAAAAGCAAAGGTATACCATAAAGATGCCGCAAGCGCCATAAATGATTTTAACGTATACAGAGAGAAGTTCGACCTCATCTTCCTGGACCCCCCTTATTACGAGGCCAAGCTCATAAATACCTTGCAAAATTTAGAGGATTATGATATATTAGCCCCTTCCGGTTACATAGTTAGTCTTTGTTATATCAAGGATGCGTATACAAAAAACAGCAGCAAGTTTTCTGTTATTTTAGAGAAAAAGTACGGCCAGACATTACTCCTCGTATATGCCAAAAAGGAGGCGTAAACATAGTGAAAACAGCGATTTATCCGGGCACATTCGATCCTATTACCAACGGCCACATAGATATCATTAAAAGAGCTTCTTGTATATTCGACAGTGTAACCGTAGCTGTCGTTAAAAACCCCTCAAAAGAGACCCTTTTTCCCTATTCTGAGAGGCTTAAAATGGTAAGCAACGTTACGCGCGGTATAAAAGGGGTAAAGACAGAAGGGTTCGATGGCCTTGTAGTTGACTTTGCAAAAAAGAAAAAAGCCAAGGTAATAGTAAGAGGCTTACGTATGATATCAGACTTTGAGTATGAATTTCAAATGGCTTTGACAAATCGTAGTCTGTCATCCAGTATAGAGACTATTTTTCTTATGCCGCATCCATATTATTCTTATATTTCTTCAAGGCTTATAAAAGAAGCAGGTTCCCTTGGCGCAGACTTAAAGCAATTTTTGCCCCGCACAGTGTTGGCGAATCTTAAAAAAATACAAAAACAGGATTGATTTAGAAATAACTAAAAGCCTTAATTGATTTTTTATGGAAAATAAAAATCATGCGGATAGAAATAGACAAGATAAAAGAAGAAGAAATAGAATTAGCAGAAGATGTAGATGCGGGCAGCTGGGATTTGTCGAGTTTTGATGTTAAATTTATCGGAAAAATCCATGTTTGCTGCCGTATTTCCCGCATAGGCAAAGAAATTATCGTAAATGCCGAGGTAACAAGCAACAGGGAAATCCTTTGTTCGCGTTGCCTGATGGAAACTAATCAAACGGTTAAACAGGATTTCAGGCTTTTTTTCAACGTAAATGATTTGGGAAATTTTCTTGATGTAGATAGCGCGCTTCGCGAAGAATTGCTTCTTAATTTTCCTATGAAAGTTTTATGTTCGCCGGATTGCAAAGGGCTTTGCGTAAAGTGCAAGGCGAATTTGAATATTGAAAAGTGTAAGTGCGAGAATAAACATTGAAATTTACCCCTTGCGCCAAGATATCTATTAAATTTCTACGAAATTTAATAGAAGCGCTGTGGGTTAATTTTCGCCTGAGGTTAAAATTAAGGAGGTTTTAAATGGCTCTACCTAAAAGACAACATTCAAGATCGCGGCAAAGAAAGAAACTGACACACAATAAGATTTACGCTCCCATGCTTGTTGCTTGCAAAGAATGCCACAAACTTAAGATAGCCCATATGGTTTGTCCGTTCTGCGGTTATTATGGCGGCCGTGAAGTTATAAAAATAGAACT
>JAQVOZ010000019.1 GCA_028702365.1 Candidatus Omnitrophota bacterium
GCACTTGCTTTTATATATTTTCTTGAAAAGGATATCGACTTTGTTGTTTTAGAAACAGGCTTAGGCGGCAGGCTTGATGCAACTAACGTAACTATCCCGCTTGTAAGCATACTTACGCACATAGGTTATGACCACATGGATAAGCTTGGAATGCGTTTAGGCGAAATAGCCAAAGAAAAAGCGGGGATTATTAAAAGAAACGTTGATGTTGTTTCGGCCCGCCAGGCGCCTTCCGTTTATAGGGTTATTAATCAAAAAACTCACAAAATGAAATCAAGGCTGTTTGCTTTCGGCAAAGCTTTCAAATCGACAAATGAATGCCTGGGCAGTAAATATACAAATTTTGATTTTCATTTCGGCAAGAAAAAGCTTGGGGCTTTCAAAATTTTTCTTCGTGGAAAATGCCAGATAGAAAATGCATCTTTGGCTGTAGCTGCCATTTTTCTTCTAAAAGAAAAAGGGCAAATATCCGGCAATTTAAACTTTAAGGAAGCGCTGTGTAAATCATTTTTAGAAGGCCGGTTTGAGGTTTTAAAAAACAACCCTTTGATTGTTTCTGATATTGCGCATAATGAGCCGTCATTTAGGGTATTATCTGAAAATTTAAAACTTTATTACCCGGCAAAGAAAATAATTCTTATCTTTGCTGCATCAAGCGACAAAGACGTAAAAAAAATGCTTAAGAAAATGAAATATAAGCACCTTATACTTACCCGTTTCAATAATCCGCGCTCATTCAGGCCGGAACAGATAAGAGATATATGTAATATCAAAACTGCTCCCTTGGCAGAAGACATAAATAAAGCTTTAGAAATCGCAAAACAATTATATAATGATGGCTCAATTATTGTTGTAAGCGGTTCGCTTTTTTTGGTAAGCGAAGCGAAAAAACTGCTTAAAGCCACAAATCTTAAGGCTGCGTCATAGAAAAATATATGAGCTTGGTAAGGCTTAAAGATTATAACACTAACGATACAATTGCTGCTATTGCTACATTCCTATCGAAATCTGCTCTCGGCGTAATCAAGATTTCAGGTAAAGACGCCATAAACATTATCCATAAAGTTTTTATTCCAAGGCGCAAAAAAGATATTAGAAAGGCGAAAACTTATACATTGCATTACGGCTGGATTTTTAACGGGCTAAAGCGAGGAAAGAAATCTATGGTTGATGAGGTTTTGGTAAGCATTATGAGGAAACCATCTTCATATACCTGCGAAGACGTGGTTGAGATATCTTGCCACGGAGGCGCGGTTGTGCTTAATAAAATCCTGGAAGTAATATTAAAGCAAGGCGCGAGATTGGCCCGGCCGGGAGAATTCACATACAGAGCTTTTTTAAACGGCCGCATAGACCTCTTACAGGCAGAAGGCATAAAAACAATCGTAGATGCAAAAACAGATAAAGCCTTGCAAACTGCAGTTTCACAGCTGAAAGGAGAGGCATTTGAGAAATTTAATGAAGTTAAGGAAGCCGTAAAAGATGTATTTTTGTCCATGGAAGCTGATATTAATTTTCCCGAGGATGATTCTAAGGTAGAGCTTAAGGGCGTAAAAAACAAGATACAAAAAATAAGCGCTGCCATAAAAGCTATTCAAGATGCGGACAAAGAATCAAAAATAATAAAGGATGGCCTGGTGTGTGTTATTTGCGGGAAAACCAATGCCGGGAAATCCACGCTTTTTAACACTTTATTGCAGGAAGAGCGGGTGATAGTAAGTGAAGTTGCCGGAACAACCCGCGATGCGATTGAAGAAACCATAAACATAAGAGGAATACCCTTACGTATTTTTGATACAGCAGGTATCCTGACGCCAGAAAATTTCATTGAAAAAAAAGCCCTGGAAAAATCATCAAAAATTTTTAGTGAAGCTGATTTGATTATGCTGGTGCTTGATGGCTCCCGGCCCATGGAAAAAGACGACTTTTTTTTATTAAATAAAATCAAAAATTTACGCGACAGAGAAGATAACGGCCGAGAATGCAAAAAGAGCGTTATAGTTATAATAAACAAAAGCGATTTAGCCCAAAAGCTAAACCTAAAAAATATTTCGCGCATAAAAGGTTTTAAGGTAAAATTGAGTGCTCTTTGCAAGGAAGGCATAGAAGATTTGGAAAAAGCCATAGTCAGGGCAGCCGGTTCTTTCTCGGGCAAGAAAGAGGATTTGGTTTTTCTTAACAGATACCAGAGTGAAATACTAAAAAACGCGCATAAAGATATCCGGGAGGCGCAAACATATTTAAGTGAAGGTCGGGAAATTGATTTAGTGAATTTATCTTTAAAGAATGCGTTGGATAATTTGGGTAAATTAACCGGCGAGGTTTTTTGCGAGGAATTATTGGAAAGTATTTTTAATGATTTTTGTATCGGGAAATAACGCGTAGATTAACACAGATTCAATCTGTGTTAATCTGGTTAAATCTATATTAATCTGTGTATAATATACTTCCTGGCGCCTGTATACTGGAAAAATTTCCTGTTTTTGGGACAGGAAATTTTTCCAGAGCGCCTCGGAAGTTATTTTATCCTCCTACGGCGGATAAAATAAGGAGTATAAAAATGGATAAGAAAAAAATTGAACAGGGCGTAAAACTTATTCTGGAAGCTGTCGGAGCAGACTTAACGAAAAAAGATATTGCCATAACGCCCATGAGGGTCGCTGAAATGTATGGAGAAATTTTAAGCGGGCAATTCAAAAGTGCGGAAGAGGAACTTGAAGTCATCTTAGAGCAAAAGCATGACGAAATAATACTCTTGAAGGGAATACCGTTATACTCGATGTGCGAACACCATATGCTGCCCTTTATGGGAAAAGCTCACGTTGCCTATATCCCAGATAAACGCATAACGGGGCTCAGTAAAATAGCGAGGGTTGTGGACGTGCTTTCAAAACGCCTTCAGGTGCAGGAGCGTTTAACCACGCAAATAGCCGACGTAATCATGAAAAAATTAAAGCCAAAAGGCGTTATGGTGGTTATTGAAGCTGAGCATCTTTGTATGTCGATGCGCGGAGTAAAAAAACCCGGGACATTGACTGCAACTTCCGTTGTAAGAGGAATATTCCTTACAAACCAAAAAACCCGCCAGGAGGCCTTAAGTTTAATTGCCACTTCGCGATAAATGTAAGGTTTACATGGATTTATCGTGTAGACCTTTTTTTGCTTGTAATCGTCTAATCATTAGAGGTGATAATATGAAAAATAAGTATTTTGGGATTTTGTTGGTTATATTTACAGCGATATTTGTTTTTGGGGTATTTTCCAATGCCGAAGCCGCCACCTTAAAGGAAAGGGTAATAGCCAGGGTTTTAGTTTTTGAGGCATTGCCGGATAAAGAGAAGGATGAGCTTATTGAGTTAAGAAAAACAGACAAGGAAAAATTCAAGGTTATTTTGAAGGAAAAACTTGTTGCGAAAAGACAGGAGCTGGAACAGCTCGAAAAGAATGACCCGGAAAAGTTTAAAGCTCTTATGGAAAGAACAACGGCCAAGATAAAAGCGCGGCTTACCGAGCTTAAGAAAAACAATCCTAAAAAATACGAAGAGTTAAAAGCAAAAAGAAGAGAACATTTAAAAAGGCGGCTTGAGCATCTTAAGGAAAACGACCCGCAAAAATACGAAGAGCTTAAGAAAAAAATTCAGGAACACAGGGCAATACATTCAATAGAAAATAATTTATAAAAATAAAAAGTGCTTAAGAGCAAAGAAGAGGATATAAGGCGCCTGGCGGATAATTTTCTAAACGGAGACAGCCACGCATTCGGCGAGTTGGCAAAGCTTATATATTCCGATATCCTGAATATCTCTTACCGTTATTTGGCAAATATGGAAGATGCAAAAGATGCCCTGCAGATTTCTCTTTTAAAAATACACGATGGCCTTAAATATTTTAAAGGCGCTTCAAAGCTTTCCACATGGATTTATAGAATAAGCATAAATACGTCGCTTGATTCTTTGCGCAGGCGCCGCAGTATATTTAATCTTGGCACGAGATACAAGAGCGAAGCAAGCAATGAGAGCGCCTGCTTAAGAGAAGAGCTAGACCTTAAAGATAAAAAAGAATTGATAAGGAAAGAAATCTCAAGTCTTCCGCTTCGGCAAAAAAATGTATTTATATTGAAACACTATGAGGGCCTGACGATAGAAGAGATAAGCGGCACCATGGGATGTTCCGAAAGCGCAGTAAAGACTCATTTAAAAAGAGCCGTAGAGCGGCTGCGAAAGAAGATGGAGGTTATATTATGAAGTGCCCTGACGAGAAACAAATGTTATTATTTTTCTATAACGAACTTAAAACGCCGGAAAAAAAGCTTACGGAAGAGCATTTTTTAGCGTGCAGTCATTGCAGCGGCCGCTATGAAAAGTTAAGTAGTTTCCTCAATACTGTTGACAGGGGAAAAGTGGATATTTCGCAGGACAATTTAAATGATATTTTAAAACAAATAGAGCCGTCCATAAAGCCAGTATCGATTCTAACGCGCTTGCAGCAAAAATTTTCTTTTGTAGCAGAGGATATATTAACAGCTTTAACGCGCAGGCCGCAGGTTGCTGTAGTTGCCCTTGCGATAATTGCGGTTATTTCACTGCTTCCGGTTATAAATAAAGGTAAGACAGAACTTGCCCGCGAAGATGTGGTTGATATCGAAATGGAGCTGGTTTTTGAAGATTCGAATAATACCGATGTTATGCTGGATATTTTTAATCTTAATTCTTCTCAAAAATCTTCCTCAACGAACATCTCGTCATAATTTGAAAACGGTATTTCATTAAGGAACATCGACGGCCGGCAGATTATAAGCCCGTTTTTAAAAGTGTATTTTGCCTCAGGATAGGTTATATAAAGCAGTTCTTTTGCTCTTGTCGTTGCAACATAAAACAGCCTTCTTTCTTCTTCAAGGGCTTCTTGTTTTCCAAGAGCTTTAGGGTGAGGGAATTCATAGTCACTGAAGCCTATGATAAAAACTGTTTCCCATTCAAGCCCTTTTGCCTGGTGTATTGTTGAGAGAGTAAGAAATTCTCTTTTTTCTCCCGCAGAAAGCATGGATTCGCCTTTAAATTCTTCGAATGAGCTTAATTCAGTAAGAAACCTTCGGACAGTCGGATAGTCCGCAGCCATTTTTGCAAGTTCTTCCAAATCAAGAATTCTGTCATCAGGGTTATCAAATGTTAAATAGCAGTAATCTTTGTAGAAAGATAAAATTTCTCTTATAGCATTTTGAGGCGTTTCGATAGTTCTTATCTTCCCAAATATTTTTGAAAACTCTCTAAAGCCTGTTTGCTGTCTTTTGGGAAGAGCTTTAATTACTTCATCCGGTGATTTTTTTTCTTCAACAGACATTTTCCATATTTTTGTGGCGTAGCTGCGGCCTATCCCTTTATATAATGAAACAGCGCGCTTGAAAGATAATTCGTCGTTTTGGTTGTTAATTATTTTAAGGTATGCCATTACATCCTTTATGTGCGCCTGTTCGAAGAAACGCACCCCGCCGCGCATAATATAGGGGATATTTCTTTTCATTAGTTCTATTTCAAGCTCCAAAACCTGAAAGTGCGAACGAAAGAGCACGGCTATTTCGGAAAGCGCAATGCGCTGGCTGTGCAATTCAAGCGCCCTTTGGGCTATGAATTTTGCCTGCGCATAAACATCTTTTGTTTTTACCGCCATCGGCTTTTCTGCGGCAGGCTTAACTGCCTTTAAAACTTTAGGAAACTGGTTTATGTTATGCGTGATTATGTTGTTTGCGAGCGCAAGGATTTGCGGAGAAGACCTGTAGTTTATTTCAAGCTTGTAAATCTTTGCGCCTTCGAAAGTTTTTGGAAAATCCAGAAGGTTATTTATATCAGCGCCTCTAAATGAATATATTGACTGGGCATCGTCTCCTACGACAAGTATATTTTTATGGACAGAGGACAGCCGTTTTATTATTTCAAACTGGATGCGGTTTGTATCCTGGTATTCATCAACCAAAATGTACTTGAAGTTTCCGGAGTATTTTTTACAAAGCTCATCTATTTCCAGAATTTTTAGCCAATAATTTAAGAGGTCGTTAAAATCCATGGTGTTGCTTTGTTTTTTCTTCTGTTCATACCGCGCGAGAACTTTTTTTATGTGAGACGAATATTCTTCTATATGAGGGTAGGTTTCACAAATTACATCTTCCGCTTTCTTAAGCGAATTTACGCAAATGCTGTAAATGTTTGAGATGATATCTTTTTTCGGAAAGAGCTTCGCATCTTTGGTATAACCCAACTCTTCTATGCAGTCTTCAAGCAAATCTTTTGAATCTTCTTTGTCTATAATGGTAAAGTTTGCAGAGTATCCGATAGTCTGGGCCTCTTTTCTTAAAATCATATTTCCCACATGATGAAATGTTCCTGCCCAAAGTCCGGAGAGGCTTGATTTAAGGACTGTTTCCGCCCGGTGAATCATTTCCTTGGAAGCTTTATTCGTAAATGTTACAAGCAGTATATTCTGCGCCGGTACGCCTTGTGAGAGCAAATAGGCTAGCCTGTAGATTAAAACCCGGGTTTTACCCGAGCCTGCACCGGCAAGAACGAGTGACGGCCCGTCCGCTTCTTTTACGACTTTTAGCTGTTGAGGGTTTAAGTTTTCTTCGTAGTTTATTTCGGTTGTAGAAACGAAAGGAGTCAATTTATAACTTTTCATAGGGATTATGATAGCAGGAATTTTTTAAAAATCCAGAAACTAAATTAATGATAAATCAAGCTAGTAGAGAGGAATTAATTATTTGAAATCGTTTTCAAATGCAGCCCCAAATAACCTTATATTTGCTATCTTTGTGTGTTATACTTAAATGGTGGAGTGGGTGAGAAAAGCAAATCTCGGTGTAAGCCGGGAGGCGCAAGATTACAGAATTAACAAGTAGGCAGGAACTTATAGCTTATGAGTTCATAAACTCAAGAGCTAAAAGTTGCATTTATGGTTAGCCGGGTCGCCGGAATCTCTGCTTAGCGATAAGCAGAGAAAACGGTAGCCCGGCTTTTATTATTAAGGGGGAGGCAAGAGATGAAAGCAAATATGGATTGGCAAAGCTCAGGCAAAATAGATTTTTTGAAACAAGACGTGAAAATATCAGATGAGACTGCAAACCCGCGGATTAAGCTGTTTTTACGAATGGCTATTTTATTTATTGTCTTTTTCGTGCTCTGTCAGAGTTTATTGCTTAACAATGTAAATTCATTTGTTTTCGGAGGAAATGTGTATGCAGAAAGCGGGATAGAGATTCAAACACCGCCATTATCCTTGTCTGAAACAAAACCACAGGCGTCTCCAGCGGTTTCAGCGGGCAGTAATTTAACAGTTTCCGAAATTCAAACTCAGGCTGTTCAGGTATGGGGAAGCACAACTCCGGATTACCATACTTTTATGACAACATTTCAAAATACTCCAGGCCATAGAGTTTCCCTGGCTTATCAACAACTTTATCCAAGTTCGCCTACGCATTATGTAACGCCTGGCGGCTCATGGGGCCAGGCAACAGTTAGCCTGCAAGGCGGAGCAACTATACCGGTCGGTACAACTTTTGTTTCCTCGGCTCCTCGTACCGTCTTAGGCAATCCAGATGACAGCCCTTCAACTTTAACAGCTAATGGTTCACTCGGTATACGCAGCCCCAGCACCGTAGTAAGTGGCCCGGTAAGTATCGTTGGTTTTGGAAGAGTGAACATAGCTGGGTCTACTATTACACAAAGTAACCCAGACAGCGGTTTACATCTAGGGGGCCAGCTTTCCGGAATCATAAATAGTAATACTTTTAACCGCATTAACTTATCAGATGCGGGAAGCTATATTATTTATCACGATAATACTTTTGCGGGCGGCCAAATCCGCGCTTCAGGCGGAGCCTTTAAAGATAGCTATGGCAACGCTTTTAATGGAGTTTCTATATTTGCTTCAAGCAGGGCATTCAATAATAGTCATAATAATATTTTTTCTAATGGCTACATAAAAGCGCAGGGAAATGCTTTTAATAATATTACCGGAAGCACTTTTAGCAACAATACTATCCACGCTTATAATAATTCTTTTAGTAATATCTCTAAAGGCGTTACGTTTACCGGCAATAAGATATCAGCCACACACTATGCTTTTAACAATATTTCCGGCAACGTAAAGTTCAGTGATAATAATATAACTTCCCTTGGTCGTTCCTTTATCGGGATTAAGGGCAATACCAACTTCATCAACAACAATATCTTAGCTTACGGAAAGTCTTTTAGCAGTATAGACAATGCCATTTTCAAGGGCAAAATTATAAA
Organism: Candidatus Omnitrophota bacterium; assembly: GCA_028702365.1. Taxonomy (GTDB): domain Bacteria; phylum Omnitrophota; class Gorgyraeia; order Duberdicusellales; family 4484-171; genus JAJYOP01. The sequence goes on from JAQVOZ010000019.1 coordinate 8,280, forward strand.
ATCCTTAAATGGATCTTTTAACGCAATCGGAGGCCTTGCTACCTTTGACAACAATTTTATAACCGCCAGGGATTACTCTTTTAACGGTATTTATGAAAAGGCTAAATTTATAAATGATAATACCATTCACGCCTACGGCCACTCTTTTAGCGTAATCAACGGCAATGTTGAGTTTAAAAACAATACCATTCGCGCCGCAAATGATGCTTTTAATAGCATCCATGGCAATACCCTTTTTGACAGTAATATTATCAAGGCTTTCGCTTTCGATAGTCCTAACAGAGCCTTTAATAACATCGATGACAATGTTAGTTTTGTAAATAACCGCATAACTGCTTACAATGATTCTTTCAATAAAATCCATAGCACTTTTGGCAGTCCTAGCAATGTCCATTTCGATAACAATTTTATTGAAGCCCATAACAATTCTTTTAACGACATCAACGGCAATGTTGAGTTTAAGAACAATACTATACATGCCACAAATTCTGCTTTTAGCAGGATTTATGGCAATACCCGCTTCGACAGCAATATTATCAGAACTTCCGGGAGCACCAATAAGGCTTTTAACTTAATAGGCGGCAATGTTGAATTTGTAAATAACTATATAACTGCCACAGGAAATTCTTTTAACAATATTTGCAATACCCGTTTCGAGAACAATATTATCAAAACTTCCGGAAGCAACAACAAATCTTTTAACGCAATAGGCGACAATGTTGATTTTGTAAATAACCGCATAACTGCCACAGGAAATTCTTTCAGCAATATTTACCCTGATATTAGGTTTATCGATAATGAAATAAAGGCTTCAGATAATTCATTTGCTAATAGTAGCTACGCTCTTTTTGAGGGTAATAAAATAACAGCTTCAGGAAAAGCCATCGAAAATATCCACGCTGACAAAGAAAATATCATTTTTAAAATATTTACTGAAGGCCTTATCGCAATAGATGGCGGCCCCGGGGATAGTAGGATTATAGAAGAACATGAAAATAATACTGTACCTGTTCTTTTAGGCCCGCCTCCAGTTGATCCTTGGGCTACAGAGCAAGAAAAACAGATAACTTTTAATCGTTGGGCTGATGATTTGATAGCAAAAGACAGCCTTTACGATAGCGATATAAAGAAAACTAAGAATAATCTTGCTAGCTCTAGCCAACTAGAAGGAGGTTATACAATTTCAAGTAATCCCGATGAGGGCATTACATCTGTCCTTTTAGACTCACCGCCGGCGAATCCTGCAGCTACACAGCAAGAATCCCAGGAAAAATTTAATCTCTGGGCTGATGGTTTGATAACAATCAACGGAGGTCTTGGAGGTAGCGGTATTAGAGAACCCACAGAATTTACTGAAATCAATTCTAACGAAGATAGCCTGCGCTGGACTGGTGCAATTAACGGCGGTTATCAAATAACTAAAGATGGAGATGGGAACATATCAGTTATTCTAAACCCACCCATGCAGTCACCTGTTGCTGAGCTTGTTATTCCAAGAGATAGCAGCAATGCCGGTAAAGGCGCTGGGGTTAGCAGAGGTAATATAGTCGGTGATAGGGATGCATCGCCGGCGGACTCAACAAAACCCATTGTTATAACTGGCGAGGGAAGTGTGCCGCTGGTTAGTCCAACAAGAGGCGATGCAGACAAACAACCATCGATAGCCAAATCGGAACCAGCTACTATGGAACGAGGCGATAAACCACCCATAAGCAAAACGTATCCCTATGCGCCATCAAGGCAACTGCCCGCAGATAAAACAAGCGATGAATTACCAGTAGCAAAATCACCCGGTAAACAAAATAATGAAGTGTTGAAACCTGAGTCAAGCCAATTACCTGTTATAGAACGAGGCGATAAGCCGCCAATAGTAAAATCAGAGCCAGTTACTATAGATAAGCCGCAGCCAGGCGAATCAAAACCGCCAGTAGTGCAACCTAAACCCGATCTTAGGCGGTCAGAACTACCTATGATAAAAGGCGAGCCTAGCGGCGGACAACTGCCCGCAATTATAAAAGTTAAGCCTAGTGACGGACAGCCACCAGTTCCAACCATTATTAAAACCAAACCTGAACCGTCAAGGCCGCCCGATGGCCCTATGCCATCAGTTTGCGGCCCGGTCGTTGAATATAAAGACAGCAATTCCTATGACAATAATGGGTGGCGCGGCAGGATTTTCCAGTGGCGCAGAAGATAAATATATTTTTCCGGAGGCAAATTGTTAATTAAATTTTTCAAAAAACACCTGATACGTTACGATATTGTTGTTCGGTATCTTTCCATGTGTGTTAGGTAGCAGAAATTTTTAAAAAATCCAGAAACTAAATTAATAATAAATCAAGCTAGTAGAGAGAAATTTATTATTTGAAACCGTTTTCAAATACAGCCCCAAATACCCTTTTATTTGCTACTAGCCCATGTTATATCTTATATGGTGGAACCTAATTGGGGGCGACAAAGGCAAAACCTGAGCAATCAGGTGACGCAAAACTACGGGTCCTTTAAACAACAAACTATTTAAACTTAGAATTACAGATGTGTGAAATTTATTACTAAATCTGTGATTTTAATTTTAGCAGGACAGCCGGGTTACCGAAATCCAAAACGGTAATCCGGCTTTTATTTTTAAAAGTTTAGGTTGACGCAGCAAAAAGAAAATAAATGGACAAAAACAGTAACCAGCAATATTGGGGAATATTCAATAAGACGCAAAAAGAGCGGAAAAAACCGTTTATGCGAATTATTGTTCTGTTCCTTGGTTTTTTAATGTTTCAGTATGGGTTAAGTTCTTATGTCTTTTGCGAAAAAGCGTATGCGCAAAGCCAGGAGAGAATAGAGTTTCCCAAAAACGATCCACCTCCACCTCAGCCTCAAACTCAAAAAATATCAGCTCCGACAGCAGTAACACAGCCGCAGGTTGCCAGCCCGACAGCAGTTGCCGGTAGAAGTGGCCAGAGCATGTTAGCAACAGTAGGCGGTTACTTCGGAATTAAGTCTACGGGAACCGCTCCGCAAGGCGCTTGGATTGATGCAAAGGTTGCAAACAAAACCATTAGTACGGCCGCAACTATTGCAAAAATTGCCGGACTTGAGAAAACAAGCGCACTTTTAACCGCTGCCGGAGCAGCTGCTCCTAACGGTCTTGTCATACAATCAAATGGCCAATGGGGCGGGCAGGCGCGCGATGCAAATAGCACAATCACTGGCCTCAGGCAGGAAGGCCCGGGGCAATTTGCATTTGCTTTTGGTAATTCACATATAAGAAATAGCAGTATGACCGGAGGTTTTGGCATTTTGGGAGCAACAGGGGGTTCAACCATTGAAAATGCCACCTTAAAAGGTTTTGGCCTTAGCGCTACTGCAAACGGTTCTTCCCAAATTAAAAACTTAAGCATGACCGGCGCTTTCATGTCAGCAGGCGCCAACAACAGGTCTTCATTAACTAATGTCACGCAAACCGGTTTTGGCAACATGGTAAGCGCAAATAATTTTTCTCACTATACGAATATAACCCAGACAGGGGCTTTTAATATGATTTCCAATAATGCTACACGTATGAGTAACATTAACCAAACAGGCCTTGGCAATACTATTGTCGGCAATACAGGCTCATCTTTTACAAACATCAAACAATTCGGTGCTTTCAACCAGATGAACAATAACATGGGCTCAAGTTTCAGGAACATAAATCAAACCGGCGTTTTCAATACCTTGAACAAAAACGTTTTGTCCAGCTTTAGTAACATTAAACAAGTTGGTTTTGGCAACAGTATGTCCGGCAATAAACTTTCATCTTTCACAAACATCAAACAATTCGGCGCCTTTAACCAGATGAACAAAAATATCTCTTCAACATTCAACAATGTAAACCAGTTCGGGGCCTTTAATAACATAAATAACAACTTAAATTCAACATTCAGCAGTATTAATCAATACGGGCTCGGCAACAGTATTTCCGGCAATAAATTTGCTGACTTTAGCAATATCAAACAATTCGGCGCCTTCAACAATCTAAACAACAATTTT
>JAQVOZ010000020.1 GCA_028702365.1 Candidatus Omnitrophota bacterium
GCAAAATATTAGAGGCGGGTACCGGAAAAGGGCATTTCGCGCTCGCCTTAGCGAAAAAAGGATATAAATTTACTACTTTTGATATATCCAAAGCAGAGCAGGCATTTGCCAAGCTTAATCTTAAGTATTTTGGTTTAGACAAACAGGTTAAACTCCGTATTGAAAATGGCGAGAATCTAAACTTTAAGGATAAAAGTTTCGACGTTATTTTTTCCGTTAACACTCTGCACCACCTTGCAGATCCCTATAAGGTCATAGACGAATTCACCCGTATTCTTTCCCCTAGAGGAAAGATTGTTTTAAGCGATTTTACAAAAGACGGTTTAAAAATAATGGATAAAATCCATAAACTCGAAGGAAAAGTACATGAGGTAAGCAGGGTAAGATTATCAGATGTCAGCCGATATCTGCGGAATAAAGGTTTCAGAGTGCAAAAAAGTAAAAGCAAATACCAGCAAATATTGATTGCTTATCATATTTTTAACTTAGCGAAATAATATGAACGAAATAGTTTTAATCAATGAAGATTTATGTATTGGTTGCGGTAAATGTGTTAAATTGTGTCCCAAGAAGATTCTGTCTATAGATAAAACAAACAAGAAATGCAAAGTTTCAGATGAAATTAAATGCGATAAGCTGGCGGGCTGCCAAAGAATCTGCCCGGTAAAAGCCATAAGGATAATAAAATAATCAATACGTTAGCCCACCCAGAATATTTTAGCGTACCTACCTCTAGTCAAATGTAAGGATTTAATTTTTAAATTTACCAAAAACACTTGACAATATAACATTTCCGTATTACCTTTATATAAAAGGTGTTACTATGAAAACAATAAAAAGATTTGGCGTATCGCTAGAGGAAGAGTTGTTTAATGAACTGGATGCTATTGTCAAAAAGCATAAATTTCCCAACAGAAGCCAGGCTATCCGTTTCCTCATACGTAAGAATACAACCGAAGAAGCATATGCGGAGAATAAAGAAGTTTCTGGGGCAGTTGTTATAATTTACGACCACCACAGAAGAGAGCTTGTTAGTAAATCATTAGATATCCAGCATGAGTTTACCAATATAATCTTAGCCAGCCAGCATGTTCATCTAAGCCATCATAGTTGTTTAGAGATAATCGCCCTCAAAGGAAAGGCCTCAGGCCTTAAGGCATTAGCAGATAAACTGATAGCCTTAAAAGGAGTAAAACATGGTAAGCTTGTAGTTACTTCAGCATAAATTTTTTTAATTTATGGTAACACGATTTTTAAAAAAGTAGCAATGAATAGCAAACATATAACTATAGAAGACAAAGAAAAGCAACACATAATAAGCGAAATCATGAAAGCCACAGAGAGTATTAACTATGGAGAAGTGGTTATTACTATCCATGATTCAAAAGTAGTGCAAATAGAAAAAAGAGAAAAGAAACGTTTTAAGTAATATTACTACTGCACAAGCAGAGATAAGCATTAAGAAGTGATTTCCTGACTGGACAACCAGAGGAGAAGTTAAGGGAGGTTGTCCAGATGAGAACAATTACATTTTTAATTGGCCTTTTATTTGTCGCAAATAAATGTTTTGCCGACGATGCAGCTATCAGAGAAGAGATTAACCAGCTTAAATCACGCATCATAGCTTTAGAGCAGAAATTAACCACTCAAGAAAAATGTATGAACGATCAGAAACAGTGCATCTTAGACCAGAATAAGAAAATTTCCGAATACGAAACAAAACTAAGCCAATTTGATACGGATTTGCACCGCGAAACAGGCAGGCCCATACAACTTGTAGAAGGCCTTGATATAAGTGCAGGCGTTACAGCTGTTATTCAAGGAACAAATAATGTAAACAACGCATCAAACGATGCCAGCAGAAAAATTTCCAGAACAGATGCTTCATATTCCACGGATATTACTATCGGCAAAGAATTCAAAAATTTTGACGGCAGGGCATTTTTACATCTTGAAAACGGACAGGGCAATGGCCTTGAAGATGACCTGACACTTTATAGTAATGTTAACCGAGATGCGGATGATGATGTCAATGTCAGAGTCACCGAGGCTTGGTATGAACAAGGGCTTTTTAACGATAAAGCTGTTATAACCTTCGGAAAACTTGACCCGACAGTCTATTTTGACGATAACGCCGTTGCTAATGATGAAACCACCCAGTTCCTGGGCAGAATGTTCCGTAATTCTCCGACAATTGATTTTTCGGATAATACCATGGGCATCCGTCTTGCCTATATGCCCAAAGATTGGATTGAGTTTAATTATGGCGTGTTTGATGGAAACAATGACTGGGAGAGGATTACCGATAATCTGGTAAATATGGGCCAGATTACCCTTAAAACTAACTTTTTTAATCTTCCCGGCAACTACCGTTTCTATGGCTGGAACAACAATATGTATCACACTAAATGGACTGACGCATCGCAAAACAAAAAGAATGCTTACGGTTTCGGGTTAAGCTTTGACCAGAAAGCCAACGATGTCATAACTCTCTTCACCCGCTACGGCTGGCAAAATCCTGAAGTTTATAATCCAGATATTACTGCAACCGGTGATTTAAATTATTCTCTTGAACAATCCTGGAGCGCAGGTTTCCAGGTTGAAGGTAAGCCCTGGAAGCGAGAGAATGATGTTGTAGCCTTTGCTATTGGGCAGGTTTTCCCTTCAGGGGATTATAAGGAATTTTACGGTTATAAAGGGAAACCAGAAGGTCATCTTGAAGCCTACTACAAGATATATTGCAACAAGCATCTTTCTATAAGCCCTGACTTCCAGTATATCTGGAATCCTTTCGGTAAAGACATTCCTGGTGATGCAAGCGGAGTATTTGTGGGAGGCATGAGGACAGAGATAGATTTTTAAAAGGAGGTTAAAAAATGTGGTTAGCAACAACTTCGATCGTGGCTGCAGGCGCAACTGCAGCGAATTTTATTTTTCCAAAAAAATATAGATTAGGTTTCTTGGCTCTAATGCTTTGGGGTGCAGCTGCGATGATTCTTGTCGATCACATGCTCGGTTATGAAGGTGGAAGTTTTTTAGAGAAGACAACCGATGGGATGATAAAAAATAGCACAATGTTAGGAATCACAATGCTGATACCTGTGTTTGTAATCTGGGGGATTTCACTTTTAATATCCAATTTAAAAAGGGGGTAACCAATGGCTTGTTTTCTTGTTCCTACGGCTGCAGCAATCGTAACTACTACTGTAAGCAAAAAAATTCCCGAAAAGTATCATATGAATTGGCTAAACTCAATGTTGTGGGGCGGTATAACAATATTGGCGGTTGAACATCTTGCGCACAAAGAAGTTGTCCCTTATCCGCCATTTCTAACTGCCGGGCTTCCTGAAGTTTTGCCAGAAATGATAAGAGTCGGTCTCACGATGACGGTGGCTATTTTTATAATCTGGGGAATAATGCTAATGGCAGTTGCAGTAACGAGTAAAAAAATAAAGTATATAGAAACGCGATAGGGAATTATATTAAATAGAACTAAAGCCCACCTTTATTAAGGTGGGCTTTAGTTTATTTTATGTGGGAAAGTTATATTAATATTAGCACGAGGCACTTAAGAATTTCTTTATCTGAAGAAAGAGATATTATTTCAGAAGCTCAAAGAGGTTCCAAGGAAAGTAAAGATAAGATTGTTCTTTTCCATATAAATTTCCTAATGTTTAGAATTCGTAGAATCGTTTTTCCTTGTCTCCTCCAACGTTTTGGAGAAGATTTATTAACCGAGACAATATTAATCGTTTATAACAAAATCGAAAACTACGACCTTAATTATCGCGATAAGAACGGTAATCTCAAACCGGTTAAATTTGCTTCTTATATCTGGAAAAGAATTGATGGTTTTATAATTGATTTTTTAAAGAAAGAATTAGTGAAGTCAAATTATTATAGCCAATATGATGAATGTAATGTCAAAAGGGCAGATTTAGCAATAATGTCCAGTTTGAGAGAGGTAGACATTCATATCTCATAATGCTTCAGCAAGTTGTGTAATCCCAAGCCCAAAATTCCCGGACAAAACGGACAAAATTAGCGAGGGAATAACCTCTCTAAACTGCCAATTTCTTGATAATCGCCCCATTTAGCCGTATAATACATACCTGTGATGGAGAGAGATTTTCTCTTGTAGTATACAAGCGGGATCACCGATTTATAATATTGGCATTATTCGAATTTCATTTAAGGAATAAAATGATGGATAAAACTAGAGAAGAACTTATTGAAGAGATAAAATTCCTTAAAAAACGTATAGCAGAACTTGTGGAGTATAAAGCTGAATCTAAAGATTTGGATGAGCGAATCATAAGGCGCTCTGTGGAACTTGCTAAAACAAATGTGGAATTACAAGACGAGATTAAAGAACGTAAGAGAATGGAAAAGGCACTAAAGGAAAGCGAGAAAAAGATACGCGCTCTTTATGATCATGCTTTTCAATTTATTGGCCTGATGACTTCGGACGGAACATTGATAGAAGCAAACAGGACAGCCCTGGAATTTTGTGGAATTGGATTATCGGAAGTCATAAATAAGCCTTTCTGGGAGACTCCATGGTGGGCCCATTCTCCGCAACTGCAGGAGGAATTGCGTAAGGCGATAAAAAAAGTTGCTCAAGGAGCTTTCGTTCGCTTTGAAGCAACTCATCTTAACAAAGACGGAGTTTTGCATTACGTGGATTTTTCTCTTAAACCGATTAAAGATAAATCTGGAAAGGTGATTTTTATGATTCCCGAGGGCCGCGACATCACCGAGCACAGGAAGGCGAAAGAGCGAGGAGAGGAATTACCTCTCTGAATTGCAGAAATTGGCATATTATTAAGGTAATTGATAGATTAAGCATGATTTGAAAATTAGAGAGGTTTCCCCTCGCGAAATACGAGTGGGACCCCAGTATTATGCTTCTCTCAATTTAAGGAGAGAGGCGAAATGCCATGATTAGTAAAACTGATCATGGCATTTTTTATTCATGCAACTACAGGCAAAAAGACAATGTTATAAATTTCGATTACCTGCAGACAACTGTTAAAAACAAACTATTTTATAGCTTGCAGAGATCTAAAAATCTAAGAATAGTATCATATGACAAAGTAATCTTTGGCGGCTTATCGTTGGAAGGGGAAGGTGTCGGTGCATTTATCTTTGATTAGATATTCAGGAAAATTTACGAACATTTAAAGGCGAAGGGCAATGCAATTAAATTTTAAAATCTTGTTTTTTATGGAAAATAAGGTATAATTTTTTTGTTCAAAATAGAAGAAGTTAAAAATTAGTTCGGGTTCGGAAACCCACATATGGGTTTTCGAAGGTTTTAGGATGGTCGGGCCGCCATCTTGCATGAAAATGCAGGGTGGCGGTTTTTTATTTTTGAAGGAGGTGAAACGACATGGACAACAGTATGCGTTTTATTTTCATTGTTTTCGGTATTTGCATCCTTGCTGGAATTATTTGTATAGTTTTTGCTGTTACACATGGAATAAGATAATTTTAGAGGAGAAGCTAATAGGATTAGGTTGAGTATATTATTCTTTATCTGAATAAGATATAAAGTATATATGAATTTAAGTCAGTTTCTAACTATTTTCATATCCGCAATCTTTATTAACAACGTTATCCTGGCGCGTTTTTTAGGTTTATGCCCGTTTGTTGCTATCTCTAAAGATACAAAGCAGGCTTTTGCCATGAGTATGGCAGTTACTTTTGTTACTACTATTTCGTCGGGCATAACATGGCTCATCTACAGGTTTCTTTTGTTGCCATTTGACGTGGCGTATCTGCGTACCCTTTCTTTTGTTTTGGTGATTGCTACTTTTGTGCAATTGATTGAAATGGTAATTAGAAAGGTTAGCCCTGCTATATATCGCGCTTTCGGGGTCTACCTTGCCTTAATTACTACGAATTGTGCTGTATTAGGGGTAGCGGTGCTAAACATCGACATGTTTTTTAAAGATGGAAGCCCTGTCGTGGGCAGTTTTTATTATTCTTTATTTCAAGGTGTATGCGTTGGGGTGGGCTATACAGTGGTTATGCTTTTAATGTCTGGGATTCGGGAAAGATTAGATTGTTGTAATGTGCCTACGGCGGTGAAGGGTTTACCGATAGCATTTATTATTGCCGCCTTGATGAGTCTTTCTTTTATGGGTTTTAGCGGGTTTAAATTCTAAATGGAGTGTTAAATGAAACTTAGTGGTTGGATATTTATGATACTATGCTGGAGCTTTATCATAGGCTTAGCTGTCTTTTGTTTCCGGACAGTATTCCGGCAAGGTTTTGAAGGGAAAATTTCAAAAAAAAATTCAAAAAACCAAAATAGGAGGTAAGTAAAATGATAACCAATGTATCTTCTGATTGGGCGGTATTAATTATTGCGGTAGCATTTTTTTCTCTTATCGCTTATGCAATAATTCATGGCAGGATTCAAGCAAGAAAGAACCAAAAAGGACAAAATAAGGGAAGGTAAAAACTATGGGTATTTTAGTTATTGGAGGAGGTTTGAATGTCAGCTAGAGTATGGCAGAATTTAGGAGTATTTGCCCTAATGGTTTTATTCTCCATATTATTTACTCTTATTAACAGCAGAGAACGCAGGGAGAGAAAAAGCGATACGAAAATATAGAAGAATTGGTTATGTCCGGGCATAAGTAGATAGCCTTCGATTTTGCTCAGATTTTGTTTAATAAGAGATTAAGGTGCTCAAAATTTAGCTAATAAAATACCTCTCTAAACCCCCAAATATCTTGCCATAGCACCATATTCCTTATATAATTCTTCTATATAAATAGGGAGGGTTTCCTTCGGCCCAAAGATGAAGAATCCTCAAATTCTTACAATAAAGATACGATAAAATGGTAAGGAAAACTGATAAAAAACTGCTGGAAAAATATCCTAAATATTGTCCTAAATGTAAGATATATCAACACGATGTTTATCTGGTATGCCCTGATTGCCAGACGCCATTAATCGATGCGCAGATAGCTTACAAAAGAAAAAGAAGAAGAGCCTTTATGGTAAATATTTTGTTTATATTCACCTTAATACTTGCAACGTATGGTATTCAGAAGGGAGAAAGAAAGTATTACAACCAGAGCGCTTATTTTCTGGTAACTGGCAGATTTCATGATTCAAAAGTAGAATTCTGGAAAGCCTTTTCAGCTAATCCATTCTGCAAATTTTCCAGTTCAACTTTCGAAAAGATTAAATATAAAATCACGCACAGAACTATCGTGTACGAAATAAGATAAGCAGCCTTTTTATCTCAAAACATCTTGCCATAACGTAATATTGCTTATATAATCTTTCATGATTTTAAATCAAAGAAAAGTTGAGCAGCACAGGCACTAACAAGGAGATTAAAATGCCGGAAGAAAAATATTCGCATAAGATTGTAAAAAAGATACGATTCAGAATACCGGATGTGCCGGGAGCCCTTGGCACACTCGCTCTTACGCTTGGCACAGAAGGGGTGACTCTGGGCGATATAACGAAGATACATCTTACTTCCAACTATATCGTAAGGGATATCATAGCTTTTTTTGATGACGAAAAGCATTTTCTAGAGGCTATTGCCGCTGTCAAAAAACTTAAAGGTTATAAGGTATTAGATATACAAGATGAAGTTCTAAATCTGCATAAAGGCGGAAAAATAGAGGTAAGGCCTCGCGTGAAGGCTGACACCCTAACTGATTTGCGTATGATATATACCCCGGGCGTTGCTCAAGTTTGCAATTATATTGTTGCCAATCCTGCCGCAGCGAGAAAGTATACATCTATAGGTAATACCGTTTGTATTGCAACAAATGGTTCGGCTGTTTTGGGATTGGGAGATATAGGAATTCTGGCTGCGCTGCCGGTAATGGAAGGAAAATCAATCATACTGCATAAGATGGCTAACGTGAGTTGTGTCCCTCTGCTATTGAAAAGTGATAATGCCGACGAAATTGTTAATGCACTTACTTGCGTCGCAGAAACGTTTGGCGCTATCATGATAGAGGATATCAAGGCGCCTCTTTGTTTCGAAATTGAACAAAAATTACAGAAGAAAGTTAAAGTGCCCGTATTCCATGACGACCAGCATGGCACAGCAACTGTTATCTTGGCTGCATTGATAAAAGCGCTAAAAATTACTAAAAAAAGAAAAGATAAAGTAAGTATTGTTATAAATGGCGCCGGCGCTGCTGGTATTGCCGCTGCAAAGCTTCTACTCAGATACGGTTTTAAGAATATAGTGCTTTGTGACAGAGCAGGAGCTATCTATAAAGGCAGAGCGGGCGATATGAATGCATATAAAAAAGAAATCGCTTGTATTACAAATAAACGCAGAGAAAAAGGGGCTCTTAAAGATATATTTAAAGGCAAAGATGTATTTATCGGCTTATCGGCTCCAGGCCTTGTTACCAGGGATATGGTAAAAACTATGAATAAAAGCCCGATTATTTTTGCTATGGCTAATCCTATACCTGAAATATGGCCGAAAGACGCCGAAGAGGCAGGGGCAGCCATTGCGCTGGATGGACGTACGGTAAACAATGCACTTGTGTTTCCGGGAATTATACGCGGCGCATTAGATGCGCGCGCCTGCGAGATAACTACGGATATGAAATTTTTTGCCGCTGAAACAATTGCATCACTATCAGGGAAAAATGAAGTTGTCCCTAATTTCATGAATATAGCCGTGCATAAAAGCGTGGCGCGGGCAGTATTTTTTTCTGCTGGCTCGTCAAAGTATTGATTTTAGTCCCTAATATCTTGCCATAACGTAACATTAACTATATAATTTTTCTATATAAACAGGGATGTTTTTCAACTCATACGAGCTGGGCCGTGATTTACCTAACGGCAGGAGGAGGTCAATATGGAAGATAGAAATAAAAACAAAGATGAGCTTTTGCTGGAATTAGATTCGTTGCGTAAGCGGGTTCTAGAGCTGGAAATTACGAAAGCCAAAGAAGATGAATATAAGCAAATAGTAGAGAATGCAAACAGCATTATTTTGCTCATGAATACCAAAGGTGTTATTACTTTCTTTAATCAATACGCCCAAAGGTTTTTCGGTTTTCATGAACAGGAAATATTGGGTAAAAGCGTTCTTGGGACAATCGTTCCCGATAAAGATTCATCCGGAAAAGATTTAATCAGCATGATTAATGATATCGTAAAGAACCCCGAACGTCATTTCGTAAACGAAAACGAAAATATGCGCAGGAACGGGGAACCGGTGCGTATTTTATGGAGCAATAAAGCTCTTATCGGTAAATACGGCAAGATTGAAGAAATTTTGTGTATTGGCAACAAAATTGCTAAACCGGAGTAAAATCTAATAGAGTAAACTATAGATAGAATTTAGGAGGGTGCAGATGGGATTAATTTCGCTTTTATTCAGCAATCCTGGCCTTTTCTTTATCATTGCCGTAATACTTTTGTATTCCATCATTTTTCATGAAATTGCGCACGGCTTAATAGCACATTTATTCGGCGACAATACCGCTCTCTATAGCGGCCGCCTTACGCTTAATCCTAAATCGCACCTTGATCCAATAGGCACACTTATGCTTTTCTTGGTTGGATTCGGTTGGGCGAGGCCAGTGCCGGTAAATTATGCGAGTTTAAGCAACAGGCGCTTAGGATTATTCTCTGTTGCCCTGGCAGGCTGCGCAACGAATATACTTATTGCAATAATTGCGATATTTTTATTACAATTTAGTTTTATCAATGCTAACGAGACTTTATCTTTTGCATTGCAAACTGTAGCCGATATAAATATAATTCTCGGAGCTTTCAACTTAATCCCCATACCCCCCTTGGACGGTTCAAAAATTTTGATGAGTTTTCTTTCTTACCGCGCACAAGAGCGTTTAGCCATGCTTGAGCCCTATGGATTTTTTATACTCGCCTTGTTGCTTTTTGCCAGACTGCTAAACCCCGTCATAGCCTTCATGCAAGATTTAATTTATGGCCTAATCAGCATGCTGTTCGGGTTATTTAGATAATTGAGTACATACCCCCTCAGCCCTTTAATAAATCTTTTCCCGCAGTAGAAAAAAATCAGAAAAAAGCAGAGCCAGCCAATTTTCATAATTTTTAATTATTGTATAATTAAAATAATTATGATTTAAAGATATTCTCTGATAACAGGTATCTTAATAAGGAGGTAAAATTATGGTAAATCTAGGACTATTCGTCCGTTTAGAGGCCAAGCCTGGGAAAGAAGCAGAGCTTGAGAATTTTCTTCGTAGCGGCCTTTCTATTGTTCAGGAAGAAACAGAAACAATTGTATGGTTTGCTTTACGTTTAGGGCCGTCTACATTCGGAATTTTTGACGCATTCAACAATGAAGCAGGCAGGACAGCGCATCTTTCCGGCCAGGTCGCGGTTGCCTTAATGTCAAAAGCAGCTGACCTGCTTACGCATTTACCGGCGATAGAGAAAGTGGATATTTTAGAAGCAAAACTTCCGGAGAATTCTCTTGTAGGAGGCGGCGCGCATAGCAAGCGAAAAAGCTGAACCCCCGGGATTTACGGGCCTATCGATTAAATAATTTCTAGCCACAATTTACGCGAAATACTGCCTTTCAAGCAGCCAAATTCCATTGATAATAATTACATTCCGACTATAATAATTATTAGCAAAAAAAGAGGGATAGTTAATCGTATTGCCTCTTTTTGCCGCTAATAACCCGTTAAAATAAACTAAAAGATTTAATATTATGCCAGAGAAAATAAGAGACGAGATTTGTAAAATGGAAGTAGACCCCGCCACAGCCATTAAGGTTATCCATAACGGTACTACGTATTATTTTTGCAGTAAGCATTGCAGAGATAGGTTTGTGATGGGTTTTGGCGCAGATAGGCCCGATAAAACGCATGGCAAAAGTATTTATACCTGTCCAATGCATCCTGAAATTATACAGGCTGAACCCGGTGATTGTCCGAAATGCGGAATGCATCTTGAGCCAAAAATTTGGCCTGCCGAAGGAGAAGACAGCAAGCAAGTGCGCATCTTAGCGCGTAGATTCTGGGCCGGATTGGTTTTAACAATCCCTATTTTTTTGCTGGCTATTGGCGAAATGATTCCCACTTCTGGCGTAAAAGCATTTTTGCCTTCTAAGATTTCGCGTTGGCTGCAGTTTATTCTGGCAACACCAGTTGTGTTATGGGCAGGGAATATTTTTTTTGTAAAAGCCTGGAAATCAATTTTAAATCGAAGCCTCAATATGTTTACCTTGATTGCCATGGGTGTAGGAGCCGCTTACGGTTTTAGTGCTGTAGCCGTCATTTTTGCGGATATTTTTCCCGAATCGTTAAAGCAGCATGGCTCAATTGGATTATATTTTGAAGCAGCTGCCGTTATCACGGTTTTAGTGCTTATGGGGCAGCTTCTTGAAATAAAAGCGCGTAGCAGAACAGGCCAGGCGATTAAAGCGCTGCTTGGCCTTACCGCAAAGGTTGCGCATCGCATCCGAGAAGATAAAGAAGAAGATGTTGCTATAGAAAAAATTCAAAAAGGAGATTTATTACGGGTTAGACCTGGAGAAAAAGTACCGGTAGATGGCGTTATTATCGAAGGGAAAAGTAATATTGATGAGTCTATGATTTCGGGCGAGCCAATACCGGTTATAAAGAAAGCGGAGGATTATGTCATCGGGGCTACAATTAATCAGACAGGCAGTTTTACGATGAGGGCTGATAAGGTAGGTTCTGAAACCATGCTTAGCCAGATAGTGCGCATGGTATCCGATGCGCAACGCAGCCGCGCCCCCATTCAAAAACTTGCCGATAAAGTTTCCGGTTATTTTGTCCCCGCAGTTCTAGTGTGCGCAATAGCAGCTTTTATCATCTGGTTTATAACAGGGCCAAAGCCGGCGTTAGCCTATGCTTTGGTAAGTTCCATCTCGGTATTAATAATTGCCTGTCCGTGCGCTTTGGGCCTTGCAACGCCCATGTCCGTTATGGTCGGCGTTGGCCGCGGCGCACAAATGGGCATTTTAATTAAAAATGCAGAGGCCATTGAAAAAACCGAAAAAATTACCCATCTTCTTACGGATAAAACAGGGACTTTAACAATCGGGAGGCCTCAGGTGACTGCTGTTGTAACAGCAAACAATTGGAATGAACAAATGTTATTGAGCGTAGCGGCTTCTGTAGAACAAAACAGCGAACATCCGCTGGCCCGTGCGATTGTTGATTACGTAAAAGAACG
>JAQVOZ010000197.1 GCA_028702365.1 Candidatus Omnitrophota bacterium
CATAGTTATTTGTCTGGGTAGTACCAGGGTTTTGCTGCGCTTGCCTTTTTTAAGGTCTTCCTTTGGGATGTTAAAATAATTGCTTACTCTTTCCAGTATAACGTCAGGAGTCACTCTTTTGTAAATTTCTTTCACCATATCTTTCAAGATTTCCCTTGCTAAATCAAAAGTGATAGGTTTATTCTCTATTAAAGAGTAAGCAATTATTCTTATAAGCGCGCCTTCCAGCTCCCGAATATTTGTTGTTATGTTTTTGGCAATAAACGTAATGACATCTTCATCTATTTTTACTGGGTCTTTTTCCAGTTTTTTTCTAAGTATGGCGACCCTTGTTTCGAAATCCGGAAGCTGAATGTCTACAACAAGGCCCCAGCTAAAGCGCGAAACCAGCCTCTCCTCCAGTTTCGGGATTTCTTTTGGCGGCCTGTCCGAAGAAATAACTATTTGTTTGTGGTAGTCATATAAAACATTAAAGGTATGGAAGAATTCTTCCTGGGCAGCTTCTTTGCCGGCTAAAAACTGGATATCATCTATCAAAAGAAGGTCGATATTTCTGTATTTTTGGCGGAATTTTTCCGTGGAACGGTTTTGTATCGCCATAATAAGCTCATTCGTAAATTTTTCCGAAGAAATATATTTTATTTTTGCCTGTGAATTTTGGGTGAATGCGTGATTCGCTATCGCCTGCATAAGGTGAGTCTTGCCAAGGCCCACTCCCCCGTAAATAAAAAGCGGGTTGTAGGATTTTCCCGGAGCATTTGAAACAGCTAAAGATGCCGCATGCGCCATTCGGTTGGAAGCGCCTACTATAAAATTGTCAAACGTAAAACGCGGGTTTAAACGTATGGAATCCTGCGGCTCTTCCTTAAAACTTGCGCCTATGGTCCTAAAAATTTTATTTGCGCCCTTTTTTAAGAGTGTCGGGTTAACTTCGAAAGCGACTTCAAAGTCTTTTTGGGTAATGTCTTTTAACGCCTGTTTTATTTGGGGTAAATACGTAGTTTCAATCCAATTCTTAAAGAAACCGTCCGGCGCCTCCAGCGTTAGCGTAAAACCTTCGATTTTCTTGAATTTTAAAGGATTAATCCATGTATCAAATGAAGTTTCACCAAGGATTATTTTTAGATTTTCTCTGCAAGCTTGCCAAACCTTTTCCATGATAAATGAAGACTTAGCCCATTCAAGCACGAAGGGCAATTCACAAAAATCACAAGTTATTCACAACCGCCCATCCGGGGTAGAAGCATTAAAATTATATCGTAACAAATTTGATTTGCAACATATAAAATTATCGGGAAAATTTTATCTAAATATAGTTGACACAAATGTAGATTGTGTTAAAATTTTTGTCCAATGAAAAAACATCTTAAAACTCCAACTAAAATAAAGGGTAAAAGAAAACACGGATTCAGGGCAAGAATGGCCACGAAAGGCGGCAGAAAAGTATTACGGCGCAGAAGGCAAAAAGGAAGAGCCCGCCTTACCGTATAATTCTGGCATGAAGCAGCTCGCCATTTGGCTGATTTCGTTTTACCAAAAAATCTCATCAGCGTTTCCTTCGCAATGCAGATATACGCCAACATGTTCCTGCTATGCGAAAGAAGCATTTTTGAAATATTCGTTTTTTAAAGCGTTTAAACTGTCGGTTTGGCGTATCCTACGGTGCCATCCTCTATCAAAAGGCGGATTTGATCCGGTAAAATAATGGAAAAACAATTAGTTAAAACCTTAATCGTAACCTTTTTGTTTATAATGGGCTACATGTATGTAATGCAGAAGTATTTTCCCAAACAAGCCCAGCCGCCGCAACCCGCCCAAGTCGTAAACACACAAGCTCCTTCGGTTGAAGCCACCCAAATAAACATAGAAGAAGATTTAGGAAAATTGCCAGAGGCAACAATAGGCAATTTTGTCGTAACCTATTCTACCAAAGGCGGTTACATAAAAAAAGTTTTCGAACGAGCCTACAAAGAAGAGCTGCCTTTTAAAAACATAGGTTTAGTTTTAGGGGATACAAACAAAGATTTTACAGCGAAAATAGAAAACAATAGAATTATTTTTACTTCCTCTTCCGGCGCAGTTAAGGAATTTATTTTTGATGGTTATTTGCTGAAAATTAAGAATTCTGTGCCGGCCCCCTCCGGGCTGGTTTTATTTTCTAACCCATTGCAAGACAAGGGTTTAGAGCAACAATATCAGGAATCGTTTTACGTTCAAAAAGAAAACCTGCGTAAAACCCACATTTTAAAAACAAAAGACACGGTTTTGGATAATGTTGAATTCGCCGGTATTACCGGAAGATATTTTTGTGCCAGCCTGCTTAAGGGCTCTTATTCTATAAAATGGCTCAAAGAAAAAGATAAAGTTTTTTTTATACTTCTCTCCCCTTCTCTTGAAACCTCTCTTTATTTGGGCCCTCAAACAAAAAAGAATTTACAACCTTTTGGCTTACAAGGAATTGTGCACTACGGATTTTTCCACGGTATTGGCGTTGCTTTAACCTGGCTTTTAAATACCATATATGGTGTGACCAAAAGCTGGGGCCTAAGTATTATTTTGTTAGCAGTGATTATCTATCTTGTTTTCTTCCCTTTTACTGCAAAGAGCGCAAAGTCAATGAAGCAAACGCAGGCAATGCAATCGCAAATAACTGAATTGCAGAAAAAATATAAAGGCAATTTACAAAAAGCCAACAAAGAAGAACGAGAAATGCTGGCAGAATATCATAAAAAAATGATGGGTGGTTGTCTGCCTCTTCTCTTCCAAATGCCTATATTTTTCGCGCTTTGGCAAGTTTTGCCAAAACTAGTCGAATTAAAAGGTTCAAGCTTTTTATGGATTAAAGATTTATCTTTGGCAGACCATGCATTTAAACTCCCCTTTCCTCCGCCAATTGATTATATAAATCTTTTGCCAATTGGTATGATGATATCCGGCTTAATTCAGCAAAAGCTTATGACTCCTCCTGTAACCTCTGAAGGGCAAAAATCAATGGGATCAGCAGGGGTAATTATGTCCCTTATGT
>JAQVOZ010000198.1 GCA_028702365.1 Candidatus Omnitrophota bacterium
GTTAGGCTCAATAGCCTACGGGAAAGATGCTGTAGTTAGCAGCACAATAAGCAAAAAACAAGCTGGAACAGTTACTCTATTTTCCTTTGATAGAGGACAAGGATTAAGCGAACATACCGCGTCGTTTGATGCTTTGATTTATATTATTGAAGGATGTGCGAGAATTTATATTGCTAAAAAGCCCTACAAGGTTTCAAAGGGTGAAATGATTATTCTTCCTGCCAATAAGCCCCACGCGTTAAAAGCCGTCAGCAAATTTAAAATGATGCTGGTAATGATTAAGTCCAGCTAAGCACAATTTTTTCGACTATATTTAATGCTGTAATTTGAGGAATGTCTGGATAATCCACGATAGTGACCACACCGAAAAGCACAGTGTATAAAAAGAAGGCGGGAATAATAAGAACCAGAACACAAGATTAATTGTCGACAAGTGCTTCAATTTATTAAATACCCTTCTCAATAAAAACATTATGAAAAAAACAATAGAGCTTAAAATTTCGACAGCTATTAACAGCAATAAATAAATCCAGAGTAATAAACCCGTGCCAAAACCCCGCCCGAATTCAGGCGAAGGCTCTGTGTATTGTTCAAGCAGCCGAGACAAAATAATTGTTACAGCTAAAATTATCACCGACAGGATAACGAAAACAGCTTTTTTGTTAATTTTTTTCATTGGTTGCTTCTCATAATGCAAAAATCAGCGTTCTTGCCGAAGCCTGATAGGACGCAGAAGAGATTAGCTAAACAAAGTGGTTAGGAAATTTATTTCAATTCAACTTTCAAGGGCTGACTCTATTGTTATGAATTATATTTCAAAATACAAATCAAAATGAATTGAATTGTCATAGATTCAGCTATTTTTCAGGCAATTTTTTATTGTTAATGAGAAACCAAGAATCTTTTGTTAGCCAGCCTTGTTTGTTTAAATCTGAAATTTCAGTTACAATGAAACGCCCATTTTTACCAAAATAGTTTTGTATGCGCGTGGAAATTTGATTTGCATTTTCTTCGGAAATGATATAGAAAGCATTACTCATATCATATCTCCATGTAATACCTGGAAAATTTTTTACGCAGTTTTTTACTTCTTCCCGTGTGCCTAAAGAATCACTGAATGCTAATAGGTAAGCTTTTTTCATTTTTCTTCCCCCGTTTTTGGGGTAGGTAAAGTAGGAATTTCTGGATTAGAAATGATATCAATTTCTTCGGTTGGTATTGGGTATGCATCGCCTTTTTGTTCCGCCATTTCTATCCTTCTAACGTTTTCAATATGTTTTTCTGAGCGACAAAAATTAGGATCCTGAAAGCATTTGATTGCAAATAATACAATGAAGGAAATAAATGAGACGCACAAAGATTTCTCTACCAGCATAGTTAGTGGTTTTATATCATTGAAGCAGGAAAAGGCTACGATAGCAAATCCGATTTGAAGTATTATGAATATTAAAAATGGCCTAAAACCGCTAGAACGCTCGGTCGTGGAGAACCAATTTTGCGCCGCTTTAATCCATTCTAAGGGATTGAAAGGGTTTGGCATTTCTATCCTTTTTATTTTTCCTATAACAATTACTATACTGAATCCGCTTTTTTGAAAACACTCGGAATAAAGATTAGCACAATAAGGGTGTTTTTGCAATGATGATGATTGTTGGGTTGTTGTGTTGATATGTTGATAGGTTTGTAGGCTTAAAACCTATCAACCTTAAGCCTAATAACCTAAAAACCAAATTAATTTGACATATATAGGTATATTATATATAATCTAGCAATATGAGTAAGGAAAAATTAGACAAAATCAGCGCAAATTTCGGCAATCCTTTCGCAGAAACTGCCTTTGATAAGCCTTTCACTATCAAGGAAATACTTGATTCTTTTGAGGAAAACAAGGTAGTCAGCGTTGCCGGAAGGCTGGTTACAAGAAGAGAGCACGGAAAGTCAAGCTTTGCTAATATAATGGACTATACCGGGAAAATTCAGATTTATGCCCGGTTGGATATTCTGGCAAAAGATTATGAGCTTTTTAAGGATTTAGATATCGGCGATATCATCGGCGTTAAAGGCAAGCTTTTTAAAACTCATACAGGGGAGCTTACTATACTTGTAGAGGAGCTTAAATTACTTTCCAAAGCGCTTTTGCCGCTACCGGAGAAATGGCATGGATTGCGTGATGTTGAGGTGCGCTATCGCCAGCGTTATCTTGATTTAATCGCCAACCCGGAAGTTAAGGAGATATTTTTAAAACGCTCACGGATAATTTCGCAGGTAAGGGATTTTTTCAATAAACTTGGATTCATGGAAGTTGAAACTCCTATGCTTCACACAATAGCCGGAGGAGCGGCAGGCAGGCCGTTTGTTACTCATCATAATGCCCTGGACTTCGATGTTTATTTAAGAATTGCTCCTGAGCTTTATCTTAAGCGGTTATTGGTTGGAGGCTTTGACAAGGTTTTTGAAATAAATCGAAGTTTCAGAAATGAAGGTATTTCAACCAGGCATTCCCCAGAGTTTACCATGCTGGAAGCCTATTGTTGCTATAACAACTATGATTATATGATGAAATTGTGCGAAGAATTGTTTTGTTCCCTGGCAAAAGAAATAAACGGCAGCCTTACTCTTAAGTATCAGGATGGAGAAATAGATTTAACCCCGCCATGGCAAAGAATTTCTTTCGCCCAGATTTTTAAGGATGAATTTGGTATTCTGGCGGAAGACGACCAGGATGTATTTTTGCAGAAAATTACAGCAAAGCTTAATTTGGCAGGCAAAGGCTTAAGCCGCAGCCAGATTTTAAATATTACCGAGGAGCTTATCGAGAAAAAATTTCCCAAAAATAAACCGGCTTTTATAGTTGATTTTTTTACCTGGAATTCGCCTCTCGCTAAAAAGAAAAAAGATAACCCGAGCTTGGTTGAGCGTTTTGAGCTTTTTATCGCCGGCCTTGAGGTACCAATGCATATTCCGAATTAAATGACCCCATTGAGCAGAAAGAGCGTTTTAAAAAGCAGAT
>JAQVOZ010000199.1 GCA_028702365.1 Candidatus Omnitrophota bacterium
ACTTCATACCCCGGATGCCCCGCAGACGGTACAAAGAATAATTGATGTATTTCCGCCGCACCAGCAGAAACAGGTAAGAGTCCAGCTTGCTGATTGTCTTCAGGGCGTAATATCGCAGCTTTTACTTCCGCGCGCAGAAGGAAAAGGAAGGGTTTTAGCTACGGAAGTTTTGGTTGCAACGCCTGGAATCAGGAACCTAATACGCGAAGGAGAAGTCGCCCAGATTCCGTCAATGATACAAATGGGCGGGCAATACGGCATGTACACAATAGATAAAAACCTAAAAGAACTTTATAAAAAAGGCATAATAACCAAAGAAATAGCCCTTATGAAAGTAAGAAATGCCGTTGAATTCGAAGACCTATGAACTTTGAGGGAAAAGTTTTCAAGTTTGGCGATAACATAAATACCGATTGGATAATATCGGGAAGATATAAGTTTTCTATAACCGATATGAAAAAACTGTCGCAATATCTTTTTGAAGATATCCGGCCTAACTTTTATAAGGAAATAATTCCGAATAAATCAATTATCGTTGCGGGAGAAAATTTCGGCATGGGTTCAAGCCGGGAACAAGCGCCATGGGTGATTAAGGAAGCCGGGATAGTGTGCATAGTTGCGAAAAGTTTTGCCCGCATTTTTTACCGTAACGCCTTTAATATAGGCCTTCCTTTAATTGAAACAGACACTCAAACTATCGCGGAAGCGCATACATTAAATATAGACGTTGACAGCGGTGCCATAAAAAATTTAAGTACCAATGAAGTGCTTAAATTCGTTCCCTGGAACAATTTTAGAAAAGAATTGGTTGTCTGCGGCGGTATAATAAATTATTTGCACAAACATAAAGATTTTAAGCTGGACTGAAGGCCGCATTTAGTAAGTATATGTCATATAAAATAAGCCTTATTCCCGGAGATGGCGTAGGACCGGAAGTTACAGATGCTGCGCGTAGTTCAATCGATGCGCTGGGTATTGATATAGTTTGGGACGTAGTTTTAGCCGGTGAGCCTGCCCTTAAGAAGTATAACAGCCTCCTTCCCGTTGATACTCTAAATTCAATAAAGAAAAACAAAGTCGCGTTAAAGGGGCCGATTACTACACCAATTGGGTCCGGGTTTCGTTCAATTAATGTAGCCCTCAGGCAAGAGCTTGATCTTTTTGCCTGCGTGCGGCCGGCGCGTTACATTGAAGGCACAAATTCCAAGCATCCGGGGACTGATATTATAATCGTCAGAGAAAACAGCGAGGATTTGTATGCCGGAGTTGAATTCAAAGAGGCTGATGAAAAAACCAACGGCCTTATAAATTACATAAACGGAATAAGTGAAAAAAAGGTAAGGCTTCCAAGCGCTATTTCGATTAAACCCATATCTCGTTTTGCTTCAGAAAGGATTATTCGATTTGCGTTTGAACTTGCAAAACGCGAAAACAGGCGCAAAGTCAGCTGCATACATAAAGCTAATATAATGAAATATACAGACGGTTTGTTTCTCCAGATATTTAAAGAAATAGCAAAAGGATATCCTCAAATTGAAGCAAACGATGTGATTGTGGATAATCTTTGTATGCAGCTTGTTTTACGACCAAACGAATTCGATGTGCTGGTACTCCCTAACCTTTACGGAGATATAATATCAGATCTTTGCGCAGGACTTATCGGGGGCTTAGGCATTGCGCCTGGAGCAAATATAGGCGAAACAACGGCATTATTTGAGCCTGTCCATGGTGCTGCACCCAAGTATACAGGAAAAAATAAGGTAAATCCCACCGCTACTATACTTTCCGCTAGCCTCATGCTTAAACATATTGGAGAACACAAAAAAGCAGATATTTTAGAAAAAGCCGTAGCTTCGGTAATAAAAAAAGGCAAAAACGTAACTTACGATTTAAAACCAACCAGAAATGATCCAGGCGCTGTCGGCACAAAAGAAATGGCAGCGGCAATAGTCAAAGAAATTAAAAAAGAACTTAAAAATGCTTAATAAAGTATCTGTAATCGGCGCTGGCGCAGTCGGTTCGACTTTGGCTTTTCATCTTTTCTCGCGTCTGCCCCTTCGTGAAATTGCAATTGTTGATATAGCAACAGGGCTTGCTAAAGGCGTTAGCCTGGACATTGAAGATACCCGTGCATTTTTTGACTCGTCTACTCAAATAACCGGAGCTGATGATTTTTGTGCTATAGCCAACAGCGATATTGTGGTTGTAACTGCCGGAATTACCAGAAAAGAGGGCATGAGCAGGCAGGATTTATTGAAAATAAATGCGAAAATTGCCAAAGACGTATCCGCCCATATAAAAAAACATGCGGCGCAGGCAATTGTCATAGTTGTTACAAATCCATTGGACCTTATCACGTATATATTTGCCAGAGAAACCGGTTTTGAACGAAATCGCGTATTTGGAATGGGTTCTTCTCTTGATAGCGCAAGGCTGTTAAACATACTTCATCAGGAAACAAAAATATCTACTTCGGCACTTGAGGCTTTTGTGTTTGGCCTGCATAGCAACGATATGATAGTTTCATCCGAAAGAATGCACGCCAAGGGAGAAGCGATAAATAAATTTTTGAATAAAGAAGAGATAAAGAAGGTGCAGGCCAGGACTGCGCTGCGTGGGGGAGAAATAATAAGTTTTCTAAAGAACAAAAGCGCGAGTTTTGCCCCATCATTTTCTATCTTCCGTTTAATTTCGACAATTTACGAAGATAAAAATGAAATTATACCTGTTTGCGCCCTGCTGAAAGGAGAATACGGGCTTAATGATTTATGCGTGGGTGTGCCCTGTTTCATAAACAGGAAAGGCATAGAAAGGATAATTGAAATAGAGCTTAAAGAAGAAGAAAAAGAAAAGCTTAAAAAAGCAGTAGAATTAATCAAAGAGATAAACAATGTATGATTTGGCTATAATCGGTTCCGGTGCCGCGGGGTTAGCGTGTTGCCGGCATGCTTTAAAGTACGGCTTAAAAACTATACTTTTTGACCGAAATAGAAATAGTTT
>JAQVOZ010000200.1 GCA_028702365.1 Candidatus Omnitrophota bacterium
AGCCCCGCAGCCGAAGATAGAATTGTTGATTATATCAAGGATATTGCTAAAACAGGCAGGCGTATTATTGATTTGGACGACAGGGTGCGTGACGAAGAGTTCTATGTTGCCAGTTATCGTATCGAACCAAATCACGGCCAGGTTATAATCTCAACGGGCTGTTCTAATTTTTGTTCCTATTGCGTTGTTCCTTTTGTGAGAGGGGAAATTAGGCCGCGCAGCCCGGAAGATATAATTGCGGAAGTAAAACGTAATATTTCTCTTGGCGTAACAAAGATAACGCTTCTTGGCCAAAATGTTAATGACTACAGGTACCGCCCGCATTCTTCCTCACAGCTGCCAATTTCATTTATTGAGTTGCTGCAAATGGTTGAAAAAATAGAAGGCCTTAGTGAGCTTGACTTTATAACGCCGCATCCTAAAAACACTTCCGAGAAACTTTTTAAGGTTATGGCGAAATCGAATAAAATAAAAAAACATTTACATTTGCCATATCAGTCAGGCTCTGATAGAATTTTACAATTGATGAACCGCGGTTATACGAGGGCCGAATACCTTGAGCTTGTCAAAAAATACAAAAATACAGTTAACGGCACTTTAGGTACGGATATAATTGTAGGCTTTCCGACAGAGACAGAAAAAGATTTCCTGCATACCAAAGAAGTTTTGGAAAAAGTAAGGTTTATGGGCGCTTATATATTCAAGTATTCACCCCGGCCAGGGACAAAGGCAGAAAAACTAAAGGATGATGTGCCTCAGCTGGTTAAAGAAAAACGGCACCAGATTTTATTAGACTTACAGAAAAAGATTTCTTCGGAGGGTAAATGAAAACTGTTTCTAAGATAACAGCGCTATTTGTCCTGGCTATAGTTTTTATTTTTAATTTCTCAAGTTTATCTTATCCGTCTTCCCTGGACGAGGCTTATAGGGATTATCTTAGCAACGACTACGAAGAAGCTTTGCAAAAAGCAAAATCTTTGCAGCGCAATGACGAAGTTTTATATTTTTTAGGGCTTGTTTATGCAAAAATTGGGAATTTCTCTCAAGCCCGCGAATGCCTCATATCGCTTACCAATAATTACCCCAGGTCAAGCCTTCATGAGCAGGGCATGATAAAACTTGCAGATACGTATTTTCTTGAAGGAGATTTGCCGAGAGCGCAGCAGCTTTATGAAAATATGGCAAAAACCGCAGCTACCTCGAATTATTCTTCACTGGTTTATTTAAGGCTCAGCCAGATTGCAGAAAAACAAGGCCGGTGGGAAGATAAAAAACGATACCTCAATGTTTTAAAAGAAAAATACCCGTTAGGCAACGATATCGTCATCACAGATACCATTAAGGATCAGGAAGATTTTTTCACCATACAAGTCGGCGCTTTTAGCGATAGAAGAAATGCCGTTAACCTTAAAAATGATTTAGATAATAAGTACGACGTTTATATTATCGAGGATAAAACCGGCAGCTATGTATTATATAAGGTAAGAGTGGGTAAATTCAAAGACAGAAAAGAGGCAGAAAGAATGTGGGGTAGATTGGTTAAACAGGGATACCCGGCTAAAATCTTTCCTTAAAATATGCCGCCTATCATTTTTATTGTTGGCGCAACAGCCACAGGAAAAACAGAAGTTGCATACGAACTCGCCAAACAAATCAACGCTGAAATAGTTTCCTGCGATTCCATGGTTTTTTATAAAGAGCCAGGCATCATAACCTCAAAGCCGCCTCGATATATGCTGGATTGCGTAAAACATCATTTTGTGGGGATGATTTCGGTTGAAGATACCTACAACATTTTTGATTATTACGTTTCAGCAACAAATAAAATAAATGATTTATTTAAAAATAATATACCGGTTGTTGTTTGCGGGGGAAGCGGACTTTACGTTAAGGCATTGCTTGATGGCATATTTAAAGGGGCTGGGCAGGATGCAGAGTTAAGAAAAAAGCTGGAAGAGCAAGCGCAAAAGTATGGTAAAGAGCATTTGCATGAAGAATTAAATAAGGTTGACCCTCAAACCGCCGGCAAGGTTAAGGATTTAAGAAGGATTATAAGGGCCCTTGAAGTATTTTATTTAACAGGCATACCTTTGTCGCAAAAAAAGCAGGAAGCAAATGGCCTTTGGGGTAATTTATCGATTAAAATATTCGGTTTGAATTTTAAAAGAGAGAAACTGTATGAAAGAATAAATAAACGCGTTGATGTGATGTTTGAAAATGGTGCCATAGAGGAAGTAAAGGGATTGCTTAAGTTTAGTTTAAGTAATACCGCCGGAAAAATCATCGGCATAAAAGAAATCTCCGGATACTTAAAAGGTGAGTATAATATAGAGCAGGCAAAAGAATTAATGAAGAAAAATACCCGCAATCTCGCCAAACGCCAGCTTACCTGGTTTCGAGCGGATAAGAGGATTAGTTGGTTGGATGTAGGCAATTTAGAACTTGAAGAGATTATTGTTAAAATCAGAGGAGGGTAAAATATGTGGTTTGTTGTTCCCAGTATTTTTTTAATAATTTTAGTACTTATTATTATGATAATTGTAAAAACCTATACTTTTAAAAACAAATTTTTCCGCTGGTTAGCGATAGTTATACCGCCAATTTTATTGATTTATCTAATTTGGATTCCGTTTGATATAGTTGCGCATCTTCTTTGGCTTCCTGGCCAAATTGCTTTCTTGATATCGATAGTGAGTATTATCATCAACCTCATAAATTTTATTCGTTTAAATAACAATAAAGTAGGGCAGGATAAAATAAGAATCAGGTTCGTTAGGCCGATGCTGACCATTTTGGTCTTTCTTTTTGCACTCTTGTGTGTCAACGCTTCTCGAAATTCTGCGGATAACTATGCAATTGACGTAAGCAAAAGAATACAGGATGTCTGTAATGCTGATAAAATATGTCCAGAAGCAATTGCTGGTTGGGAAAATATACCCAAGGGAGAGTTCTGGTACAGTAGCGTTATAGTTTATGGTAAATATGGT
>JAQVOZ010000201.1 GCA_028702365.1 Candidatus Omnitrophota bacterium
AACCGTATCGCTTGAAGAATTGTTTTCTTCGGCAAAAAGCAAGCTTGAAGTAGTTGTCATTTTTCTTGCCATACTTGAACTTATAAGGCTGCGCGAAATAGTCGCGGTTCAAAAAGTGCTTTTTGGCCAGATTTCAATCGCCAGAAGGCAAAACATTTTAACCTGCCCATGAATCAGGAAAACGAAAGAGTAGTTGATTTCTTGCAGGAAAACGAAGAAGAGAAAGTTATAAATCTTTCGCTTCGCCCACACAGCGTCTCTGATTTTATAGGCCAGAAAAATGTTGTAAGCGCTTTAGAGATTGCAATCAAGGCAGCGAAAAAAAGAGAAGAGCCTCTCGAGCATGTGCTTCTTTCAGGCCCTCCCGGACTTGGTAAAACCAGCCTTGCTTATTGCATCGCTCATGAAATGGGAAGCAAACTAACCTCAACGAGTGGCCCCGCAATTGAACGCGCAGGCGATCTGGTTGGTATTTTAACTAATCTTGAAAAAGGAGACATTCTTTTTATAGATGAAATCCACCGCCTTTCAAAGATAGTAGAAGAATTTCTTTATCCGGCAATGGAAAATTTTCAGATAGATTTTGTAATTGATAAAGGCCCTTATGCAAAAAGCGTAAAATTTAACTTAAAGCCTTTTACGCTTATCGGCGCAACAACCAGGAAAGGGCTGCTTAGTGCGCCCCTCAGGGGCAGGTTCGGACTTTTTTACGATTTTGATTTTTATAAAGCTTCTGATTTGTCCTTGGTTATAGAAAGAAGCGCGAAACTTCTCGATGTAAAAATAGACAAGGAAAGCGCCATGGAAATTGCGGGGCGTTCCCGCGGCTCGCCCAGGCTTTCAAACCGGCTTTTAAAAAGAGTAAGAGACTATGCGCAGGTAAAAGATACAGGCGCAATCCATCTCGATATAACAAAAGAAGCGCTTTTACATTCAAGAATTGATGAAAATGGCCTTGATGATTTGGATAGAAAATATCTTCGAGCGTTAATTGAACTATACCAGGGAGGGCCTGTCGGCATTGAAACAATTGCAGCTTCTTTAGGCGAAGATAAGGGAACGCTCGAAGACGTGGTTGAGCCGTATCTTTTAAACAAAGGTTTCATAATACGCACTCCGCGAGGAAGGACCGTCACAGATACCGCACAGAAAAGTCTGAACGTTTCCCGGGTCCCAAATAACCCTTCTTAATCCTTCATTTTATTCCCTATTTCATAAACTTATGGTATAATTTACACCCACATTTTAAGCCAGATTTTGCCTGTCCGCTTCAAGCGAACGAGCAAAATCTGCCCGAAGGGTCGCCCCCGAATTTTCCTACGGAAAATTCGGAAAGGACGAGGTTATACCGAAAAAATGCAATACACTAGTTAAGTCTATGTTTCTTTGGTACAATCGATTATCGTAAAGTGGGCTATGATGGGGATTATCTTCCAAAAGCATTTTTTCGGTATAAGTGCTGAAAACAGGTAAATTAGCGAAATATATGAATAATCTAGGTAAATTTCTCATTATAACAGGTTCATTTTTAGTAATATTAGGCATAGGCTTGGTCGTATTTTCGCGTTTCAAAATCCCATTTTTAGGAAAGCTTCCGGGGGATATCCTTATACAGAAAAAGAATTTAACTTTTTATTTTCCTTTAGCTACTTCGCTTATCGTAAGCGTAATTTTGAGCCTGATTTTATATTTTATTTCCAAAATACATAGATAAAGATGTTTAAGGTAATAAAAAACGACAAAGATAGCAAGGCCAGAACCGGTATTTTTGAAACAAGCCATAATAGCCTGAAAACTCCTTCTTTTTTTCCGGTAGCAACACAGGCTGCCGTAAAGGGGTTAAACGTGCGGGAGCTTGCGGAAATTGGTATTGATGGCCTTCTGGTTAATGCTTATCATCTGTATGTCCGCCCCGGCATAGAAGTTATAAAAAAATGCGGCGGGCTTCATAAATTCATGAATTTTGACAAAACTATAATCACTGACAGCGGCGGTTATCAGATTTTTAGCCTGGAGCATCTTCGAAAAGTAACAGATGAAGGAGTAAGTTTCCAGTCCCACGTAGATGGGAAATCGTTGTTTTTGGCGCCGGAGGATGTTATAAAAATACAGCTGGATTTAAAAAGCGATGTTGCTGTGCCTCTTGATGAGTGCGTAAAGTATCCGGTAAGCTACGAAGATGCCCAAATTGCCTGCGAGCGCACAATAACCTGGGCGGCGAAAAGCAAAGCCTTCTTTGACGCAAATACCAGCGGCCATCAGCTCTTTTTTGCCATATCCCAGGGTTCGGTCTATAAGGATTTACGCAAAAAATGCCTGGATAGCATATTAGATTTAAAATTAGACGGTTTATGTGTGGGTGGTTTAAGTGTTGGCGAAGGGGCTGATTTAAGGTATAATACACTGGATTTTATAAGCCAATACGCAGGGGACGATAAGCTGCGTTATTTTATGGGCTATGGGTTGCCTGCCGACATATTGGAAGCTGTAAGCTTTGGAGTTGATCTTTTTGATTGTGTTGTTCCTACGCGTTTTGCGAGAACCGGAACTGTTTTTACGAAAGAGGGAGTAATTGTTGTAAGGAATTCCCCCTACATAAGTGACGAAAGGCCCTTGGATAGCGAATGCCTCTGTCATGTCTGCAAAAATTTTTCCCGGGCATATCTTCGCCATCTCGTAAACGTAAACGAAATTCTGGCAGTTAACTTGCTTGCTTACCACAATATATTTTGGTACAAGCACTTTATGGACAATATAAAAAAAGCGATAGAAGAAGACAGGTTTCTGCAGTTTAAAAAAGATTTTTTATCGCGTTTTAAAAACGATTAAATTATCGCATATTTCCTTTAGCCTTTAGTGCAACCGTTATGATAATCGATGTAGTAACCATTTTCCCGGGAATGTTTACGCCGGTAATAGATGAATCTATTATCAAAAGAGCAAGGGCAAAGGGCCTTTTAAAAATAAATTTGCACGATTTAAGGG